>NZ_HG779672.1:0-99396 GCF_000582705.2 Microbacterium sp. C448 | reverse complement strand
GGTGCGTGTAGCCGAGCAGGGGCAGGCCGCCTTGGCTCGCGTGTTCGCGGAGGCAGCTGCGGAGGGAATGCAGCGGGTCGCGGAACTGGCCTCCCCCTCCTCGCGTGAAGCGGAACTGCCGTTCCGTTCTTTGGCCGCGGAAATGGCTACTGCGGCGAACATGTCCGACCGCACGGTGCAGCGCCGGATGAACGACGCCGCGGTGTTGGCGGAGTCGTTCCCGGCCACGTTCGAGGCGTGGGATGAGGGACGGATCGCGGGCGGCCATGTTGCGGTGATCATGGAACACGGCACGCCCCTCACCGATCCTGAGGCGCGGGCGGTGTTCGAGGCCGAAGCGCTGCTCCGGGCTGAGGAGACCACGCCGGGGCGGCTCGGGGCATCGTTGGCGCGTCTCGCGGAGTCGTTGCAGCCGCGTCCGCTTGCGGAGCGTCACAAGGAGGCTCGGGCGTCACGGGGCGCGTGCGTGCGGGACATCGGCGACGGCATGGCGGAATTCATCTCCACCCAACCCGCCGTGTTGGCGCACGCGATGCACGACCGGATCACCCGACAAGCTCAGGCGTTGAAGAACGCCGACCCGACCGACTCGCGAACGTTGGATCAGATCCGCGCAGACCTGGTGGCGGACATGCTGCTTACGACAACCCCGACCGTGGAAACGGGTGCCGGGTTCTCGGACGGGTTCGGGGGTCTCGGGGCGATTCGCGGGATCGTGAATGTCACGGTTCCTGCTCTCGCGTTGGCGGGGGTGACGGACGAGCCCGCCGAACTGGTCGGCCGCTGTCCGATCGATCCCGCCACCGCCCGGCAGCTTGCGGGGCACGCGACCGGCTGGGACCGGGTGCTCGCCGACCCGATCACCGGGTGCGTGCTCGCCGTCGACCGGTACACCCCGTCGGCGGACATGAAACGGTTCCTGCGTGCCCGGGATCAACACTGCCGATTCCCCGGATGCCGGCAACCCGCGCATCGTTGCGACCGTGACCACACCCTCGACTACGCCCTCGGCGGTGAAACCTCCGTCTGCAACCTCGCCTGCCTCTGCAAACGACACCACACGCTGAAAGGCGAAACCGCCTGGACCGTCCGCCAACTCGGCGGCGGAATCCTCGAATGGACCTCACCCGGCGGGCACGTCTATATCGACAAACCACCCTCGGCCATCCACTTCGTCCCGACCACGGATCCGCCGCCGTTCTGAGGCAGCGTTTACGCGAGTTCGGCGATGATCGGGTGGATCGCGGCGTCGAAAGCGACGACGTCGCTGCGCAGTCCGTCTGTCACGGCGATCGTGAGCGACCCGATCCACCAGACCCCGCGTTGGGTGAGCGGAAGAACCTGCACGTTGAGCTAGAAAGCATGTGCGCGCCGCCCGACCTCGCGTTCGTGCTGGGCGATGGCGCCCGCGTAGGCGCGGTACGAAACGCCCGACCGTCCGAGCGCGTCGCCGGCATGACGCTCGTGTGCCGCGCGAGCGAAGTCGACGGCACTCGTGTGGGGCGCGATCGCCGCCCGCAGGTCGTCGAACCCGTCGACGGGGAGTGCAACGTAGGTTTCAAACCCGTCGACCAGGTCGAGGGGGCCCGAAGCGGGGTGAGCCTGCGGCTCGACGGTCATCGCCCAGTATTCGCGCCACTGTCGCTCGAGTCGAGACTGCTCCTCCTCGTCGCGTTCGATGTCGTTCGAGGGCAGTCCGCGCAGGGGCGGCAGCTCGTCCGGCCAGCGAACTCCTACGAGCTGGCGCAGCGCAAGTGCCAGGATGACCGCGACGTTCGCATCCTCGCGGATCACCCACTCCGGACCTGCGGCGCTGGGCATGCCGTCATTGTAGGTCGCAGCCCCTCCGCCCATCGACCGCTGCTGCAGGTCCGGGCGACCGAATCCGACGCCCCGGACGGGCCGGTAGGCTGTGCGGGTGGCCTCAGCCTCGCTCAATCCATACGCCGCCGCCGGAGTAGACACCGCGGCAGGCGATCTCGCCGTAGAACTTATGAAGTCAGCGGTGCGCGCAACGCACGGTCCCGAAGTCCTCGGGGGCGTCGGCGGCTTCGCGGGTCTGTTCGACGCGCGGGCTCTTCGCGACTTCGATCACCCGCTTCTCGCGACGAGCACGGATGGTGTGGGCACCAAGATCGCGATCGCCCGGGCCATCGACAAGCACGACACCGTCGGCATCGACCTCGTGGGTATGGTCGTCGACGACATCGTGGTGGTGGGGGCTCGCCCGCTGTTCATGACCGACTACATCGCGTGCGGCAAGGTGGTGCCGACCCGCATCGCCGATATCGTCGCGGGCATCGCTCGCGGTTGCGCCGAAACGGGCACGGCGCTCGTGGGTGGCGAGACCGCCGAGCACCCGGGTCTGCTGGCCGACGACGACTACGACATCGCGGGCGCGGCGACGGGCGTCGTCGAGGCGGCGGACGTCCTCGGGCACGAGCGCATCGTCGCGGGCGACGTCGTGCTGGCCCTGGCGTCGAGTGGACTGCACTCGAATGGTTTCTCGCTCGTCCGCCGCATCATCACGGATCGGGGGATCGCCTACACCGACCGTGCCGACGAACTCACGGTCGGGACATCCGGATCCGCGACATCCTGGGGCGAAGCGCTCCTCGAGCCGACCCGCCTCTACACGACCCCGCTCCTCCGACTCGTCGACGAGCTGCGCCCCGGCGCGGGGGTCCACGCCCTCAGTCACGTCACGGGCGGTGGCATCGCGGCCAACCTCGCGCGGGTGCTTCCGCAGGGAACCTGGGTTGATGTCGACCGTGCCACCTGGTCGCCGCCGCCCGTCTTCCGCGTGCTCGCCGACGCGGGTCGCATCTCGCTCGAGCAGACCGAGGGCACCTGGAACCTGGGCATCGGATTCCTCGCGGTCGTCGCCGCCGATCAGGCCGACGCCGCGATCGCGGCTCTCGGTCGCGACGGTATCGCGGCCTGGCCCGTGGGTGTTGTGCGCGACGACGCGCTGCCCGAGGGAGATTTCGAACAGGGAGCGAAGGGGGTCGACGGCGGCGCCGTTCGGCTCGTCGGTTCCTACGCGGATGGAGCGAACTAAACCCCATGTGCGGCATCGTCGGAATGGTCGGCCAGGGGTCGGTCAACCAGGACATCTATGACTCCCTGCTGCTTCTTCAGCACCGCGGCCAGGACTCGACGGGCATCGCCACCGCAGAGCCGAACGGCATCTTCCACATTGCGAAGGCGCGCGGACAGGTGCGAGAGGCCTTTCGTACTCGCGATATGCGTGCCCTGCTCGGCACGATCGGGCTCGGTCACGTGCGCTACGCGACGAAGGGCACTGCGGGCAACGAAGAAGAGGCACAGCCCTTCTATGTCAACGCCCCATATGGCATCGTCCTGGTGCACAACGGCAACCTGACGAACACGCGCGAGCTTACGGAAGAGCTGTTCTCGAAGGATCGTCGCCACCTCAACACCAGCTCCGACACCGAGCTGCTGGTCAACGTTCTGGCGAACGAGCTGCAGGCGTCGATCTCGGGGCTCGACCTCGACCCCGACCAGATCTTCCAGGCCGTCTCTCGCGTGCACGAACGCGTCGAGGGGTCGTACGCCACGATCGCGCTGATCGCGGGTCACGGGCTGCTCGCGTTCCGTGATCCCTTCGGCATCCGTCCCCTGATTCTCGGCACGCGCAAGACGGAGGCCGGCGGCTACGAATGGATGGTCGCCTCCGAGTCCCTCGTCCTCGAGAACGGCGACTACGACGTCGTCCGCGACGTCATGCCGGGCGAGGCCGTCTTCATCGACCTCGAGGGGCATCTGCACACGCGTCAGTGCGCGGCGGACACACAGCTGGCTCCGTGCTCGTTCGAGTACGTCTACCTCGCTCGTCCCGACTCGATCATGAATGGCATCTCCGTGTACGAGGCGCGGTTGCGCATGGGCGATCGCCTCGCCGACACGATCGCCAAGTACACCCCGACCGGGACGATCGACGTCGTCATGCCGATCCCCGATTCGTCGCGCCCCGCCGCCATGCAGGTCGCCCGCAAACTCGGCATCGAGTACCGCGAGGGCTTCTACAAGAACCGCTACGTCGGGCGGACGTTCATCATGCCGGGACAGGCTGTGCGCCGGAAGAGCGTGCGGCAGAAGCTCAACGCCATGTCGAGCGAATTCAAGGGCAAGAACGTGCTGCTGATCGACGACTCGATCGTGCGCGGTACGACAAGCCAGCAGATCATCCAGATGGCACGGGATGCCGGGGCCAAAACGGTCACGTTCGCCTCCGCCGCCCCGCCCGTCCGGTACCCGCACGTCTATGGCATCAACATGCCGTCGCGTCAGGAACTCGTCGCGCACGGACGGACGATTCCCGAGATCGCCGAAGAACTCGGTTGCGATTACCTCGTGTACCAGGAGGTCGACGACCTGAAGGCGGCGATCCTCGAGGGGTCCGATGTCACCGACCTCGACATGAGCTGCTTCGATGGCCGCTACGTCACGGGCACGGTGTCGGACGAGTACCTGGCGTGGGTCGAGGGTTCACAGACCTCCTGACCGCCGGTCGCCCGCGACACTTCGACTCGTTTCCCTGCTCAGTGCCGGTCTTCGCGAAGTCGAAACACCGCGGCTACCTCGATGTCGGCGTCCCGGAGTACGCTCGCGCGCATGGCGTTCATCGAGGCGAGTGATCTCGTCAAGACGTACCAGCCGAAGGGTGCCCCCGAGGTACGGGCACTCGACGGCTTGAACCTCACAGTGCCCGAGGGCACGGTCACTGCGCTGCTCGGACCCAACGGAGCGGGCAAGACGACCACCGTCAAGGTCCTGACAACCCTGATCCGACCGGACTCGGGTGCCGCGCGCATCAACGGCATCGACGTCCTCGCCGACCCGCAGGGCGTCCGCCGAATGAGCGGGGCCAGCGGACAGTACGCGGCGGTCGACGAGAATCTCACCGGCTTCGAGAACCTGCTGATGGTCGGGCTGCTCTATCACCTCGGTCGCAAGCGAGCGTCACAGCGGGCGCGCGAACTCATCGAACTGTTCGACCTGGTCGATGCCCAGAATCGTCCCGTCAAAGGATTCTCGGGCGGCATGAGGCGGCGGATCGACCTGGCCGGCGCGCTCGTGATCAATCCGCCCGTGTTGTTTCTGGATGAACCGACGACCGGACTCGACCCGCGGAGCAGGCTCGCGCTGTGGGACGTGATCGAGTCGCTCGTCGCCGGCGGAACGACGGTGTTGCTGACGACCCAGTACCTGGAAGAGGCGGACCGGCTCGCCGATTCCATCTCGATCATCGACACCGGTCGGGTCATCGCCGAAGGCACGGCCGACCAGCTCAAGTCGTCGGTCGGGGGACAGCGGGTGGCGATCAGTTTCGTGCAGGAAGCGGATGCGCCCGCGGTCGAGCAGGTCCTGCAGCGCTACGGGACCGGCTCGGTGGTGTCCGATGGTGGGCGCACCCTCGTCGTTCCCGTTGCGGACGGGGCGGATGCCCTCGGCAGGATCATGGCCGATGTCGCCTCGGCCGGCATCGAACTCCACGACGCGGGAATGCGACGCCCGACCCTCGACGACGTGTTCCTCCAGCTCACCGGACACGCCGCCGAAGGCACCAAAACCGAGGAGACGGCAGCATGACGACCTCCGAAACGGCACGCGGCACCACGCCGGTCTCGGGCGGCTCGCTTCAGCCCATCCCCGGCACGGCGCTCAGCCGCTTCTTCTCCGACGGCTACGTCGCGACGTGGCGCAACATCAAGAAGATCGTGCGCGTTCCCGACATCCTGGTGTTCACCCTCATCCAGCCGATCATGTTCGTGCTGCTGTTCACGTTCGTCTTCGGGTCGTCGATCGACATCCCTGGCGAGAGCTACACGTCGTTCCTGATGGCGGGCATCTTCGCGCAGACGATCGTTTTCGGCTCGACCTACTCCGGATCAGCGATGGCGCAGGACCTGAAGGACGGCATCATCGACCGATTCCGGACGCTCCCGATGAACGGAGCGGCGGTGCTCATCGGACGCACGGTCGGCGACCTCGTGATCAACGTGCTGTCGCTGATCGTGATGATGCTGACCGGTCTGCTGGTCGGCTGGCGTGTCGAGTCGTCGGTCGTCAGCTTCCTCGCAGGGGTCGGCCTGCTCATCCTGTTCTCGTACGCGTTCTCGTGGGTGATGAGCTTCCTCGGGCTCTCGGTCCGCAGCCCCGAGATCATCAACAACGCGTCTTTCCTCATTCTCTTTCCGCTCACGTTCATCTCGAACGCGTTCGTCCCGAGCGAGAACCTGCCGGGCCCGCTCCGCGTCTTTGCGGAATGGAACCCCGTATCCGCGCTCGTACAGGCGGCACGCGTGCTGTTCGGCAACGTGCCGGAGGGATCGGAGACAGCGGATGCGTGGCCGTTGCAGCACCCGGTGCTCTACGTGGTCGCATTCGCAGCGGTCATGCTCATCGTCTTCGTGCCGCTGTCGGTCCGAAAGTTCGCGTCGCTCAATCGCTGACCGCGCGCGACGTCCCGCCGATCCGGGGCGCCGGGCACACCGTCGCCGACCCGGCTTCGGTCAGGCCGGATTGCTCTGGTTTTCGCGGTCCGCCAGTGGTCGTCCGCTGGAATCTGCGACGTTGTGCACGCACGCAGGATGAGAACGAAGGGCTAGGCCTTCTCGTCCTCGTACTCGTCCGCCCACTTGTCGACGTACAGGTCGTCGTTCGTGTGCCCGAGCTCGCGTTCGAGCGCGGTGTAGTTGACCGACGGGCTGTAAGACTTGAGCTCGCGAGCGATCTTGGTGTGTTTCGCCTTCTGACGGCCACGACCCATGCGAGACCCCCTCACGACTAGAGCTGCGGGCATGTCTGAGGTGCCCGATGCATTCACGAGACCGGCTCGAGGCCGGTAAGAGTAGCATTCAGAATAGCACGGGCGCACACGGGCAAGCCGGGGGCGCCGCCACCGTGAGGGAGCAGCGATGACCGCCATCAACCCGAATTCCTCGAACGGTGACAGCGACGGGGAGCGCGACGCTCCGCTTCACGGCGCGGTCATTGTCGCCGCGGTGCCCGGCCAATCCGCTCGGGTGCTGCGCGAGGGTGCGCACTTTGCCCGTCTCATGCACGCTCCGCTGGTGATCGTGCACGTCGACATGACGCGCTTCGTGACGTACGAAGACCCGGATGGCTACGTGCACTCCGCCCCGATCGATATCGACATCACGCCGGGAACGGCCGAGCTCGATGCCGTGAGGCAGGCCGCGCACGACGCGCTCGACGCGAAGGGTGTCGCGTGGGAGTTGCGTCAGCTCGTCGGTGATCCCGCTATCGCCCTGAAGAACTTCGCCGAGCGTCTCGACGCCAAACTTCTCGTCGTGGGCACACGCGACCGCGGTATCGGCGAATCGATCCGCGAGTTCTTCACCGGGTCGGTAGCCGCGCGCTTGGCTCATCGTCAGCATCGCCCGGTCCTGGTCGTGCCGCTCGGCACGGCAGCGGCGGACGACGAGGACCTCTGGCCCCAGGAGTGAGAGTGGGGCGGCGCTGAGGCCGCCCCACTTGCTCGCCGGGTTGGTCGAGCGCCCAGTCAGTTCCCGATCGGATCAGCGGCCGAGCGCCGATCGCAAGTCCCTGAGAGCGCCCTCGACCGACGCCGCGAGGTCGTCGATCACACCCGACTCGAGGACCCGACCACGCGCCACGTGCGTCCGCAGCTCTGCGCGGAGGCGCCCGCGGAAGTCGTTCACGATCGCGTCGGCTCGGTGGAGTTGTTCGCGGCTGCGCCCGCGCGGGTCATCCGAGGGGGAGGACGGTGCGTCCGAATCGCGCTCTTCGCGGGCCGATGCGGCTAGGTCGGCGCGCAGGCTCTTCATCGCCTCACGCACGCTTCCGCGCACCTCGTCGGCGATCAGGCGGACCGAATCGGTCAGCCCCGCCTCGATGCCCTCGAGATCGCCCGCACGCGATGCCACCTCGGCGCGTCCAGCCGCCGTGATCTCGTAGACGGTCTTGCGGCCATCGACGCTCTTGGTGACGAGGCCTTCCTCTTCGAGCTTAGCGAGGCGCGGATAGACCGTTCCGGCGCTCGGCGTGTACGTGCCGCCGGTACGATCGGAGAGCGCCTGGATGATGTCGTAACCGTGGCGCGGTGCCTCGTCGAGCAGGTTGAGCAGGTACAGGCGGAGATCGCCGTGCGAGAAGACGGGACTCATCGTGCGTCCTCGACATCGACATCGTGGTCGTGGTCCGCAGCGGCCTCATCGACGGCCGGAGCAGATTCGCTGACCGACCGGCGAAGCACGGTCACGTCACCCGACACCGTGTTGGTGCGGATGTCTGCGAACGACCCGCTCAGTTCTCCCGTCGAGCCGGTGAAGTTCGTCGGACCGGAGCCGGAGCGCACAACGCCGTCGACCTGCGCGCGACCGCTGACGCTCCGCGCGACGTAGTTGGCCGCCAAAGACTGATCGAGGCGCACCGTGGCGTTGCCGTTGACGGTGTTGACACCGATCTGATGGATGGGCCCAGCGGTGTCCAGCATGACGCTGCCCGAGACGGTGTCGACGGTGGCTTTCCGGATTGTGCCCGTCACGGCCACATCGCCCGAGACGCTGTTGGCGCTCAGTGCACCCACGAGCTCGTGCGCCTGCACGTCACCCGAGACGGCGTTCACCTGCAGGTCGCCCGTGAGCCCGTCGACGATGATGTCGCCTGAAACCGTGTTCAGTCGCACGTCGCTCTCGAGGCCGGCGACGAGAGCGCTCGCCGAGACGACACCCAGGTTGAGCGCGATCTTGCGCGGTACGGCGACGCTGATCTCGGCCTTGGGCCCTCCGGCACCGAAGTTGCGGAAGACCTCGAGGAAGTTGTCCCATCGCAGCTGCGGGTGATCGATCTCGATCGTGTCGCCGGTCGCCTCGATGCGCAGGTCCTTGATGGTGACCGCGTGGACCTCGATGCGAATGCCGGGTTCGTCGTGGGCGATCACGTCGATCTGACCGCCGACGAGACCGACCTTGAGTTTGCTGACGGACTCGATGTCGATCACGCGCGATTCGCCGGGGTGGATGATCCACTTTTCCAATGTCATGGCACGCTCCTTGCGTTCGAACACGCGATATATCGTGAGTTCGAGAATAACACGATATATCGTGTCTGCCCAGAGTTGTCCGCCACATGTAATGGTGCGTGTGGCGAGCGTTCAGGTTGACATTGACGCGGCGTCAACCCCTAGCGTGAGTCGGCGAAGGGGGCAGACAGATGGAATGGTCCATTCAAGAGGTGGCCAGAAGCGCCGGAACGACCAGCCGTGCGCTGCGACACTACGAGGCTGTAGGGCTGCTGCATCCGGTCCGTGTCGCCTCGGGCGGACAGCGGATCTACGACAGCGCCGGTCTGCTCCGGCTGCAGCGAATTCTGGTGCTGCGCCGCCTCGGAGTCGGTTTGCCTGGTGTCGCCCGGATCCTCGACCACACGGAGGGCACAGCCCCTGCAGACGCGCTGGAGGAGCACGTGGCGGCGCTTCAGGCGGAGCGCGACAGACTGACGCGGCAGATCGCCGCCGTCGAGAACACGATCACCGCATTGAGAGGAGGTGAGGAGATGATGATGAACACGATGTTCGATGGATTCGACCACACGGCGTATCGCGACGAGGTCGAGACCCGCTGGGGCGCCAACGCGTACGCGCGCAGTGATGCGTGGTGGCGCGGGATGTCCGCCGACGAGAAGATCGGGTGGCAACAGCGCGCCGCGGAATTGGCGCGCGCCTGGATCGCCGCCGCCGAGAGCGGTGTTGAGTCCGACTCGCCCTCCGCACTGGCGCTCGCCGAACGACACGTCCGGTGGCTGGCCAGCGTTCCCGGCACCCCGTCCGGTGCCAACATGCGGGCATACGTCACGGGCCTCGGCGACATGTACGTTGCCGACCCGCGGTTCGGGGCGAACTACGCCACCGCGGCCGGTGGCAGCGCGGGGGCGGAGTTCGTCCGCGCTGCGTTGCACGCCTATGCGGAGCGCGAGCTGTAGCCGAAAAGAACGAATGCCGCGGTCCAGCGCGAAAGCTGGACCGCGGCATCCGCGGGGGAAGGCCGACGCACGCACCCGAAACGCGCGCGGCCGGACAGGCTAGACCTTGCTGCGACCCGTGATGAGTCGGAGCAGGAACATGATCAGTGCGATGACGGCCAGGACGATGGCGACCCAGATCAGCCAGTTGGCTGCAGACCAGATGCCGCCGGTGATGGCGAGGACGACCGCGATGATGATGATGATGAGGGCTGCGAGGTTCATGGTGATACTCCTTTGTGTTTTGTCCGATCGGACGTGCGCCGGGCTTCTGAACGGCGGACACATGCGGACGAGGTGCGGGTGGCACTGTGAAGACGCTAGGGGCAAGTCGGGTGGCGTGCGAGGGGCTTGACGAGCCCTCGCGAACGGTGGTAGCCGCGAGGCGGAGTGTCGGATGAGCGGGGAAGCGCGGGGCGCAGGTGCCAGGTCTCGGCACCTGCGCGGTGACGAGACCTCCGTGTCAAGTCCCCGTTTCCGCACTCGCGTAGGGGCTATGTTTCCGTTGGAGCGGTTTCGGCTGTCTCGATCAGGGTCTGGGTCGCGGTGTGCGATCGGCGGGGTGGGGAGTGCGGTCGGTGGCGAACGGACGAGTAGTGAGCGCCAATGCGCGTCGGCTCGTGCGCGTGCAACCGCTTCATGATCCGGGACTGCGACGCATCCGCTCCGGTTCCGGATTCCGCTACGCCGATCATCGGGGCAGGCCCGCCGACGCGCGCGACATCGCGCGCATCGACGCGCTGGTCATCCCCCCCGCATGGCGAGATGTGTGGATTGCCCGTGATGCGCGCGGACACATCCAAGCCGTCGGCACGGACGATGCTGGTCGGCGCCAGTACCTCTACCACTCGGCCTGGAGCTCGACACGTGATCGCGGGAAGTTCGCGCGGGCTCTGCAACTGGCAGAGGTCATTCCGCGCGCGAGGGCTCGCGTGACGACGGCCCTGCGACGCGATGCGCTCGATCGTGAGCGCGTGCTCGGTGCGGCCTTCCGGCTGCTCGACCAGGCGGCTCCCCGGGTGGGTTCCGCCCGCTACATGAAGGCGAACGGCAGCAGGGGGCTCACCACACTGATCCGAAAGGATGCGACGGTCGAGGGCACTGTCGTCACGCTGTCGTTTCCCGCGAAGAGCGGCAAGCAGGCCCTCATCGACGTGGACGACGCCGATCTCGCGGCGGTCATCAGCGAGCTCAACGTCGGACGGCCGCGGTCCCCATTGCTGGCGTACGCGCAGGGAAGACGGCGAATCGCACTCACCCCGCGCGACGTCAACGCCCACGTGCGTGCCCTGACCGGGGGATCGTTCACAGCCAAGGATTTCCGCACGCTCCGCGGAACGATCCTGGCCGCCGAAGCACTTGCGCGGATCGGTCCGGTCGACACGAAAACCGACCGGAAACGTGCCGAGCAGCTCGCGGTTCGGGCGACGGCGGAGGCGCTGGGCAACACCCCCGCGGTCGCACGCGGAAGCTATATCGATCCGCGTGTTTTCCGCGCGTATGAGAAGGGCCGTCTGCTGGATCTGCAGGTGGCACCAGAGACGGCCATTCGGGAGCTGCTCACCGGCTAGGTGCCCGCGGCGGATGAGATACTGATCTCGATACGTTCGCGTATCGATCTCCGGACTCCCGCTCGGTGTCCGCCACTTCTCCCCGAAGGCCGACCGTGTCGAATCTCGCCATCCTGAGCCTGAAGAACCGCGCGCTCATCGCCCTCATCACGATCGTGGCCGCGGTGTTCGGCGGCCTGGCGTTGACCAGCCTCAAACAAGAGCTCATCCCGTCGATCGAGTTCCCCCAACTCGCCATCGTCACCGCATACCCCGGCGCCTCGCCCGAGGTCGTGAACACGGATGTCTCGACGCCGATCGAAACAGCCATTCAGGGCATCGAGGGGCTCGAGTCGACGGTCGCAACGAGCACCACCAATGCCTCGATCATCTCGGTATCGTTCACCTACGGCACGAACCTGGCCACGGCCGAGCAGAAGATCACCCAGGCGATCAACCGCATCGATGCGCAACTTCCGGAATCGATCGAACCGAACGTCATCGCCGCCAGCTTCGACGACTTCCCCGTCATCCAACTGGCGGTCACCGGCTTCGATGACTCGCTGTCGGTTCAGGCTCAGCTCGAACAGAGTGTGATCCCCGACCTCGAGGATGTCGACGGCGTGAACGCCGCGCAGATCGTCGGGGGAATCGGTCAGAGGATCACCATCACGCCGGACATGGCGTCGCTCGCTGCCGCCGGGTTCACACAGCAGGCCATCCGGGACGCCCTCGATCAGAACGGCGTGCTGTTTCCCGGCGGTGAGATCACGGAGGCGGATCAAACGCTCACGGTTCAAACCGGCGTCAAGATCACCACGGTCGACGAGCTCGCCGCGCTGCCATTAGTGCCCACGAGTGCCGACCAGTTCGGTTCCGAGACGCTGACGATCGGCGATGTCGCCACCGTGGCGGAAGACACCGATCCGGTGACCTCGATCTCACGCGTCGATGGTGAGCCGGCGCTGACTATCGCGATCACGAAGCTGCCCGCGGCGAACACGGTCGACGTCTCGCGTGGCGTGCTCGCGCTGCTGCCGGAGATCGAGCAGAGCCTGGGTGGACCCATCTTCACGGTCGTGTTCGACCAGGCACCGTACATTCAGCAATCCATCGAATCTCTCGCGCAGGAGGGCCTGCTGGGGCTGGTGTTCGCCGTCCTGGTGATCCTGGTGTTCCTGCTGTCGGTGCGCTCGACGCTCGTGACCGCGATCTCGATTCCGACGAGCGTGCTCATCACGTTCATCGGCATCCAGGCCTTCGGCTATTCGCTGAATATCCTCACCCTGGGTGCTTTGACGATCGCGATCGGGCGTGTGGTCGACGACTCGATCGTCGTCATCGAGAACATCAAGCGGCATTATGTGGGCGACGCGGACAAGACCGCATCGATCCTGCTGGCGGTCCGCGAGGTCGCGGCGGCCATCACGGCCTCGACCCTGACGAGCGTCGCGGTGTTCCTGCCGATCGTGTTCGTCGGCGATGTCACGGGCGAGCTCTTCCGCCCGTTCGCCCTCACAGTCACGATCGCGATGCTCGCTTCGCTGTTCGTCGCCCTGACGATCGTGCCCGTCCTGGCGTACTGGTTCCTGCGCCCGGGTAAAGCGCTGCTCGATGCCGACGGGGTCGCGGTCGATCCCGAGTCTCCGACCGCACCGCACACGCGCCTGCAGAAGTCGTACCTGCCGATCCTTTCGTGGACGCTGAAGCACTCGTGGGTCACGCTGCTGCTGGCGCTGGTGGTCCTCGGCGGCACCGCCGCGGCAGCTCCGTTCATGAAGACCAACTTCCTCGGCGACTCCGGACAGAACACCTTCACTGTCACGCAGAACCTGGGCCCCGCAGCGAGCCTCGACAGTGAGGATGCCGCGGCCGTGCAGGTCGAAGAGGCGCTTCTGGCGATCGACGGCATCGAGACCGTCCAGGTGTCGATCGGATCGAGCGGATCGGCGCTCCGTGACGCTTTTTCGGGTGGCAGCGCCGGGATCACGTACTCGATCACCACGGATTCGGATGTCGATCAGGTCGAGCTGCGTGAGCGCGTCCAGTCGACGCTGTCGGACCTCGAGGGTGCGGGAGACATCGCGGTCGCCGGGTCAGGCGGAGGCTTCGGGTCGAGCGACGTCGAGATCGACGTCAGCGCCCCCGACCGGGCGACGCTCGAAGAGGCGACGGCCGACGTCGTCACCGCCCTCGACGGCCGCGATGGTATCGGTCAGGTGACGAGCAACCTGTCGGCATCACTGCCGTACATCGCCGTCGTGGTCGACCGTGACGCCGCTGCGGCCCGCGGACTGTCTGAAGTGGCCGTGGGAGCGCTCGTTTCCGGCGCCATGCAGCCCCAGTCGATCGGGTCGATCGAGATCAACGACACCGCGTTGACCGTGTACCTTGCGGCATCCGCTTCGCCCGCCACGCTCGATGAGCTGCGTGCGCTCGAGGTGCCGACCGCGGCCGGACCGGTGCGTCTCGACGAAATCGCCACGGTCGACGAGACGGATGGACCCACGTCGATCACGACGCAGCGCGGGCAGCGCACCGCGACGGTCACCGTCACTCCCTCGACCGATGACCTGAACGCCGCGTCGGCGTCGGTCAACGAAGCCCTGGCCGACATCGAACTGCCCGTGGGCGCCGACGCCGAGGTGGGCGGGGTGATTTCGCAGCAGCAGGACTCGTTCTCGCAGCTGGGTCTTGCTCTGCTCGCCGCGATCTTGATCGTCTACATCATCATGGTCGCGACGTTCAAGTCCCTCCGCCAGCCGCTGCTCCTGCTGGTGTCCGTGCCGTTTGCGGCGACGGGAGCGATCCTGCTGCAGATCCTGACCGGCGTACCGCTCGGGGTAGCGTCCCTTATCGGTGTGCTCATGCTGATCGGGATCGTGGTGACCAACGCCATCGTGCTCGTCGACCTGGTCAACCAGTATCGCGAGAAGGGGCTGAGCGCCTACGAGGCGACCATCGCGGGTTCCGCGCGTCGCCTCCGTCCCATCCTGATGACCGCGCTCGCGACGATCTTCGCGCTTCTGCCCCTGGCCCTGGGCATCACGGGACACGGCGGATTCATCTCGCAGCCGCTCGCCATCGTGGTGATCGGCGGACTCGTCTCGTCGACCGTGCTGACGCTGCTCGTCCTGCCGACCCTCTACAACCTGGTCGAGGGGGCTAAAGAACGGCGCGTCGCGCGACGGGGCGGACCCGCATCGTCGGGGTCGGGCCCCCGCGGGACGGACCCCCGCGAGCCGGACGACGGACGCTCGACACTCGAGACGGCCGAAGCGAGCTCATCGTTGCTCGGCGGGTATCCGGCGGCAGCGCCCGTGCAGCAGACCCGTCGGGTGCGCCGCGGCGAGCACGACGGCTGACGACGACCGGGCGGCGCGGGCGACCCGAGGCCACGTCGCGGCGCGGCGCCGGTGCTGAAGTACGCGCGGACTCGGGAGCCGATTCCGCCTGGGTAGCCGCTGCCCGCGGCGCATGGCGCGTCTCGACGCAGGTCGCGAAGACACCGATCCAGCTGAACATCAGGCCGAATGCCACGATCTCGAAGGCGGCGAGGTTGATGATACCGAAGATGAAAACGGTGGCGCCGATCACGAGCACGACGGCGATCGCGCCGGTTGCCCGTGCAATGCGCGGGGGGAGCCCCCGGAGCAGCCACGGAGTGAGGATCAGGAGCGCAGCGAACGACAGCGTCATGCCCGTGGCGGCACGATCGTGCAGGAACTGCTGCTGATTCACCGGGATGAATCCGACCATCGCCATATTCGCGCCGACGCAGGCCACGAGGATCGCGAAGATGCGAGGTGCGCGGACGCTTCGCAGGCGTCCCTGCCGCCGGGCGTTGATCAGCACACGGCGGACCCGGAACGAGAACGCGACGATCAGCGTTCCCGTTGCGATCAGCGTGCCGTTGAACATGTATCCCGAGAACACGTGGAACGTCCCCAGCTGGCTGAAGTGCAGCTGCCACCAGTTCGGGTCGGGAGTGGTGAGGATCGACGTCAGCGATCCGAGGACCGTGAGCGACATCAGCATTCCGACCGCGTGGATGGTCTCATTGCGTGATGCCGCCAGCGTGGCGATGAGCGACACGATGGCGATGCTGATGCCCGCCGCAACCGTCGCCTGCAACGCGGTGACGTGGGCGCCCCCGGTCAGACCGTTCAGGATGATGAACGTCAGGGCGACGAGAAGACCCGAGATGAGGGCCTGCGCAAAACCGGTCGAGACCGCATCGATCCGGTGGCTCCAGTGTCGATCGTCGTGGCCGTTCGCCACCGACAGCTCGGTGCGCCGCGTGTATGCCCGATATGCAAGGATTCCACTCGTGGTCGCCGCCGCGAACGCGGCCAACATGCCCACCGACCAGTGGCCCCAGAGGGGTACGGTGGGGTCGCCAGGGGTCGCACCGAGAGCAAGCACCGTGGCGCCGACCGCGAGTATCGATGCGCGGAGGGCGCGCCAGGGGCGCAAATTGGACGGGGCGAAGTTGACGGAGGGTGTGACGAGACCGGGGGGTGTCACGTCCAGACCTTTCGGGGGGTGTCGGGAAGCGTGGCTATTGCGAGGATTATAGCCCGCTATAGTTTCCGACTCAGGTCGTTATGGGCCATATTCTGCCCCGAGCATCCCAATATGAGAGACATCTCATGAACTTGTCAGTTCAACGCCCCATTCGAGTGTCCACTTCTCGTTCGGCGCGAGCCGGCGCAGGCCACGACCCGAGTTGAGGGCGTCCGCCGGTGCGGTCATCGGCTCGATCGCGACCGCGAGCGACTGGCCCGGGTATCGGTCGGTCGTGAAGATCTGCGCGAATTCGAAGCCAGCACCCTGCCAGAGGACGAGCGAACGCCCGTCGGGGGCCGTGAGCGAATGACGGATGAGCCCGTCCGCGTCACGTCGGAGCCCCGAATACGCCGTGTCGAGAGTGATGTCGCCCAGACGCCGTCCCTCGCGCAGATCGTTTCCGGGACTGACCGGCACCTCGTCGGTCGGGATGAGCTGCTGATCCACAACGAAGCGGTGCGTGCCGGACGAGCGCAGAACCAGATCGCGGGTGGGTACGCCACCGATCATCAGGTAGGGGTGCGTTCCGACGGCGACGGGCGCCACATCCGCCCCCACGTTCTCGACCTCGTGCGTGATGGCCACACCCGTGTCCGTCAGGGCATAGGTCACACGGGTGGCCAGATGAAAGGGGTAGCCCGTCTGCGGATAAACGTCGGCTGCCAGGGTCACCCGATCCGACGCGACGTCGGTCGCGGTGTAGGCGGTGAAGCGCAGCAGGCCGTGCGACGCGTTATTGAGGGCGGGTTCGGTTATCGCGAGTCGACGGGTCTTGCCATCCTGCGTCCATGCGCCGTCGCGAACCCGGTTCGGCCACGGTACGAGGACGACTCCGGATGCTGCGGGCGAGGGCGCATCTGCCGGGTAGGGCGGAACGAGTTCGACGCCCCCGACGGTCAGGGCACGGAGCGCAGCGCCGACCTGGGTGATCTGCGCGCCGACTCCGCCGTCATCGTTGCGCAGGACGAACTGCTCACCCGTCGGTCCGCGCCGCACATCGTGTCCCTGTGAAGCGAATGTCACGGATGCGTCCCCCTTCGACCGGCCGCCAGGCCGAACGTGCTCATGTTATTGAACGGCGGCCGCATGCTTTCTCGCGTAGACTCCGGCGTTCTCCCAGACTGTGGAACCGCGGTGCGGTAGTGTTGGCCGGTCGGCTCTGGACACTGCGCGTTTGCGTGGATGGGTTTGTGAGTCCAAGGGGCCGATGGTGGGGGCGAATCCGCCCCGGCGACCATCACGTTGAATGGCCCCCGGCCGACGAGAGTCCGGGTAACTCCTACCGCGATCAGACGCAGATCTGTGCGGCGTACTTCGGTGCGTTCAGTGGAGTGCTGTTCTCACATGAGACAACCCAGAAGGACATCACCATGCCCAAGAACAAGAAGCCGGCCGGCGGCCGACCCGCGAAGAACTTCGAACCGCGCCGCGGCGAGAAGACCCCCTATCAGGACCGCAAGCGTCAGGGTACGGCGACCGAGGCTCGTTCACAGAAGCCGGGTAGCCGCAGCGCCGGTCACCGCGGGTTCCGCGCCGGGGCCTCGTCCGAAGAGTCGGGCGCTCCCAAGGCCCGCTGGACCTCGGCACAGCGCGCCGGCCGCGAAGAAGCCCGCGGTATCCGCACTCATGCCCACGGCGATCGTCCCGCACGGTCGTTCGACGACCGTCCGGTGCGCGGTCGCGACGAGCGCCGCGACGAGCGCCCCGCGCGTTCGTTCGACGAGCGTCCCGCTCGCTCCTTCGACAATCGTCCCTCGCGCGATGGCGCGGAGCGTCCCGCCCGGCGCGAGTACAACAACGACCGTCCGGCCCGCACGTACGGTGAGCGTCCCGCTCGTTCGTTCGACAACCGCCCGTCCCGTGAGGGTGCGGAGCGCCCTGTGCGTCGTGAGTACAACAACGACCGTCCGGCTCGCACCAATGGTGAGCGTCCGGCGCGTTCGTTCGACGACCGCCCGAAGAGGTCCTTCGACGAGCGCCCTGCGCGTTCGTTCGACGACCGTCCCAAGCGTTCGTTCGACGACCGTCCCGCTCGCGGCCGCGACGAGCGTCCTGCGCGTTCGTTCGCTGAGCGTCCCGCTCGTTCGTTCGACAACCGCCCGTCGCGTGACGGTGCGGAGCGTCCCGCCCGTCGTGAGTACAACAACGACCGCCCCGCGCGCACCTATAGCGAGCGACCTGCGCGTTCGTTCGACGACCGTCCCAAGCGTTCGTTCGACGTGCGACCGGCCCGTTCGTTCGACGACCGCCCGAAGCGCGAGTACAACAGCGACCGTCCCCGTCGCGATGACCGTAGCGGCGCATCCGCCGGCCGCTCCGACTGGTCGAAGAAGCCCGAGCGCACCGCGTCGCACGAGCAGCACGTCGATGTCGTGCACGAGCGTCTGCAGGCCGAAGCGATCCAGGCGACGGACGTCGACGGCGTGAGCTTCGGTGACCTGGGCCTCGGCGACAACATCGTTCGCGCGCTCGCCGACCTGGGTGCCGCGGCTCCGTTCGCGATCCAGGCCGCGACGATCCCCGAGATCATCGCGGGACGCGACATGCTCGCACGTGGCCGCACCGGTTCCGGCAAGACGATCGCCTTCGGCGCTCCGATGGTCGAGAACGTGCTGCGCGGCCAGGCTGGTCAGCGACGCGAGTTCGGCCGCAAGCCGAAGGCGCTCATCCTCGCCCCGACGCGCGAGCTCGCGCTGCAGATCGACCGGACGATCCAGCCGATCGCTCGCAGCGTCGGCCTGTTCACGACCCAGATCTACGGTGGCGTGCCCCAGGCGCGGCAGGTCGGTGCGCTCAAGAAGGGCGTCGACATCATCATCGGCACCCCCGGTCGCATCGAAGACCTCATCAACCAAGGTCGTCTCGACCTCAGCGAGGTTCAGGTCGCGATCATCGACGAGGCCGACCACATGTGCGAGCTCGGATTCCTCGAGCCCGTGCAGCGGATCCTCCGCGAGACCGCGGACGGCTCGCAGAAGCTGCTGTTCTCGGCGACGCTCGACCGCGAGGTCTCGGCGCTCGTCGACGAGTTCCTCGTCGAGCCGGCCGTGCACGAGGTTGCCGGTGAAGACCAGGCCTCCAGCACGATCGAGCACCGTGTGCTCGTGATCGACCACCGCAACAAGGCCGAGATCCTCAGCCGCCTGGTCGACCGTGACGGCAAGACTCTCGTCTTCGCCCGCACCCGTGCGTTCGCCGAGATGCTCGCCGAGCAGTTCGCCGACGAGGGCATCCCCGCCGTCGCCCTGCACGGCGACCTCAACCAGCAGAAGCGCACACGCAACCTCGAGCGCCTGACGTCCGGTCGGGTGAACGTGCTCGTGGCGACGGATGTCGCGGCCCGCGGCATCCACGTTGACGACATCGACCTGATCATCCAGGCCGACGCTCCCGACGAGTACAAGACGTACCTGCACCGTTCGGGCCGTACCGGCCGCGCCGGCAAGCAGGGTCGCGTCGTCACGCTGATCACGCGCCAGCGTCGTCGCAAGATGACCGAGATGCTCGAGCGCGCCGAGATCGTCGCACCGTTCCAGGATGCAGCTCCCGGCGACGACGTGATCGATGAGCTCGCGGGCGGCACGACCGCCGCCGAGCTGACCGCGTAACCAGCACATCGCCGGAAGGGCGCCCCGGGACATCCGGGGCGCCCTTTCGCGTGCCCGCCCGCCGCGCTCAGCTACGTGTTCACTCGAAACACCTGTTCTGCGACGAAACACCCGGTGCCCGGGGGTGTTTCGTCGCACATGGGGTGTTTCGCAGACGTTCGGAGTCAGAACAGGGTCGGTGGGGACACGTCGAAGCGCGGGCCCGAGGGCTTGGAGTCGCGACGGGGTGCCCATGCCGGGCCGCCCGTGAGGCGTGCGCCGGCGGAGCGCGTGGTGATCACCGGACCAGGACCGCGCGCCCGCATCGTCTGCTCCTCTTCGGCGCGCCCGTCGAGTCGGTGCGCCTGGATCAGGGGTCGCACACGTTTCCACAGCCACTGCCGATAGCCCTTCGGTGCGTTGGCCGTCGCGCCCGGATACAGCCCGCGGTACGACGAAACGAGTTCCGGATGCTCCCGCTCGAGCCACTGCATGAACCAGGGCTTCACGCCCGGGCGCAGGTGCAGCGCGCCGTAGACGACGCGCACCGCGCCGGCCTCCTTGATGCGCGCGAGTGCGTCGTCGAGCGCGGGAATGGAGTCGGTCAAGTGCGGCATGACGGGCATCATGAACACCGTCACCCCGAACCCCGCGACTGTGGCGGCGCGCACGGCCTCGAGCCGAGCGGTTGCCGTGGGTGTTCCGGGCTCGATCGAGTGCTGCAGGGCATCGTCGAACACCGCGATCGAGAACGCGAGATCGATGGGCACGTGCTCGCGGGCTGCTGCGAGTACGCCGAGATCGCGTCGGATCAGCGTGCCCTTCGTCAGGATCGACAGGGGGGTGCCCGATTCGGCGAGAGCCTCGATGATCGAGGGCATGAGCGCATACCGTCCCTCGGCGCGCTGGTACGGGTCGGTGTTGGTGCCCAGGGCGACGTGTTCGTGCTGCCAGGACCCCGCACGCAGCTCGCGGCGCAGCACCTCGGCGACGTTGGTCTTCACGACGATCTGCGAATCGAAATCAGCGCCCGCGTCGAGATCGAGGTACTCGTGCGTGCCGCGAGCAAAGCAGTTGTGGCTGACCACACCGTTGGCGATGAAGTCACCCGTCCCCGTTGTGATGTCCACCATGTCGATGTCGTAGCCGAGGTTCTCAACACCGACCACGCGCAGATCGGACGCGGTCTTCACCGCGGTGCCGAGCATTGCCAGTTTGCGGGTTATAGCGGGACGCGCCAGTTGGAAGAATCGTTGCCGCGCGGGCAGGCCTCCCAGAAGACGGACGTTCCGGACACCGTTCGCGTGTTCCGGCTCGACAACCGCACTGAATGCATAATGCGCCAGAGACTCCATGATCGTCCGGATGATGCGCGGATCGCTGTTGCTGATACGGAAGACCCCGCGCGAACAGGATCCCTCCGCATCGAAAACGCCGGACAGGAATCCCGCCCGCCAGCCGCTACTCGGATCGGCGGGGTCGAGGATGAGTTCCTCGATGTGCGCAACCGCTTCCCGTCGCGCCGTGTGAATCGCGGTCATCTGTCGGCGGGTGGTTGTGGCGGGTGTGAATGGGCGTAGCAGGGTCTCGATGCCCTCTGCGAGAAGGAACGCGCGAGTCCGCTCGAGCGCTTCCGTATCTGCGAGAGCGAGACGAAAACGGTTGACTTCGCGCGTACGTTTCGCGTCGACGTAGGTTCCGCGGAAGATCATTCCGTCTCCACGGATCATTCCGGCGAGGTAGCCCCGGCGAAAATCTGTGTCCAGGAGGAGGTCAGGGTTCGCCGCTCCGCCGAGCCCGAACCCTTGGAGCCGGTTGTTCGTCGTCAGAAAGGGTCGCTGTTCGGATCCCGACATCGTCCCTGTGACGTGCTTCCAGCCCCGGTCGCTGAGGAACCGATGGTCGCCGCTGGCGATGATCTGGGTACCGTCCGCAAGGGTGACGCGGTACGCGCGCTTGTGCGTTGACCACTTTGCGCGGACAGTTGTCTCAACGTAGCGCCGGTAGTTTCCCGAGCGCTCGGTTCCCACAATGCGATCGCCGACACGAAGATCACCGAGGCGTCGCTGACGCCCATCCGCCAGCAAGATCAGGGTGTCCGGGTCGAGGCAGTAGGAGCAGGCATGACTGCATCCTCGGTACGGATTGATCGTCCAGTCGAACGGCATCGACGACGCCCCGGGCACGTGATTGAGCGCGGATTTCGCGAGCACCTCGTGAAAGGTGATGCCGGCGAATTCGGGCGTCGTCACGGAACGGACGAGTCCGTCCATTCGTTCCAGCCCCGGTAGCGCGGATTCGTCCGCAACTCCGAGTTGTTGTCCTCGCCAGCGCATCCTATATTCGAACATAAAACCGAAGTATCCGTCAACCCGCGCGGCGCGGGAAGGCGAGCGCCCAGAGTCATCGGACAGAATGAATGGATGACCTCCGCGACCGGGTCACCCGAATCCCGGCGTGCGGCACGGAATGCGGCACCGCCGCACCGCGGCGTACGCAGGCTTGCCGCGGCGTCGATCGGCGTCGCTCTCGCAGTCGCGGCAGTCGCAGGCATCGGCGGAGCGCTCGCCGCGCCTCGCGCCGATCTGAGCCCCGCAGCGGCGACGACCTCACCCGCGCCACCCCCGCCGAGCGCGACTGCCATCCCCGCGCCCACCCTCTCCGAGGCTCCCGTTGCCGAGGGAGCGTTCTGTGATCGGCCCGAAGTTCAGGCGGGGATCGCGGCCGGGGACGATCCGGCCGTGATCGCCGCGGCTGGTGGGGGCGAAGGGCTTCGACAGGCCGTCATCCGCGGCATTGCACCGTGCATCGACCTGCGTGACCCCTCGCATGTGTGGTTCGTCGTGAACAAGACGATGCCGATGGAACCGATCGATTTCGCGCCGTCCGATTGGGTTGCGCCCGGGGGTGTGCCGCTGGGCAACCTCGCCGCCGTGCGGACGGACATCGCGCCGACGGTCACCGCGATGTCCGAGGCATCCATCGCAGCCGGCACGGGGCAGATCGGCATGCAGAACGGATATCGGGGCTACTCCGTGCAGCAGCGCATCCACAACGATCGCGTGGCATCACTCGGCAAGGAGGCCGGTGAGCGACTCGCTGCGCGCCCGGGCTACAGCGAGCACCAGTCGGGTATCGCGATGGACGTTTTCGGATGCACGCCCGGATGCTCGTCGTCGGAGCAGTTCGGAACGACAACGACCTACCAGTGGGTTGTGGAGCACAGCTGGGAGTTCGGCTGGATCATCCGCTACGAAGACGGCCAAACCCCCATCACCGGGTACGACCCCGAAGCCTGGCACCTGCGCTACATCGGCCCCGAGCTGGCCGCCGAGTACCACGCAGGCGGATTCCGCACGCTCGAGGAGTTCTTCGGCCTGTCCGCGGCGCCCGGCTATCTCGACTGAGTCGACGTCGATCGTCATCGGAGATCCGCAGATATCCCGCCGCCGAGCGTCACCCGTGCCCGGTGTCAGGCCCACGGGCGGAAGGCGAGGAAGATCGCGGCGCTGACGATCCAGAACAGCGCGATGAACACGAAGTCCCGCGCCCGGAACGGGATCCGGTACCGCTCGGTTCGATGCGGGTAGGCGCCGAACGCGCGCGCGTCCATCGAGAGGGCGACGCGCTCGGCGTGCCGAATGGCGCCGGCGAGCAGCGGCACGACGTACCCGATCCGTCGCCTCACCGCGGCGATGGGCCCGCGGCCGTACGTGGCGCCGCGGACCCGATGTGCGGCACGGATCACCTCGAGCTCGTGCCCGAAGCGCGGCACGAAACGGAACGCCGCGAGCGCCGTGTATCCGACGCGATACGGAACTCGCAGTTGCTGGATCATCGAGCGGGTCAGGTCGGGCCCCGTCGTGGTCAGCCCCCCGATCAGCGCGAGCACCAGAATCGCTCCAAGCCTCAGTGCGGTCGCGAAACCGATCTCGAGCGCCTCGCCGTAGAGGGTCCAGGAGCCGAGCTGCAGGATCACGACGTCGTGCGAGATGCGCGAGGCATCCGTCCACAGAGAAAATCCGATACCGATCAGCAGCAGGAAAGCGGGCACGGCGAGCAGCAGTATCACGAGCGTCCTGGCCGAGAGGCGGGCGCCCAGGAGGATGACGGCGTATGCAAGCACGAGGAAAGCGGCCGGGGTCGGCAGGTCCCGCACGGCGAGCAGCGCGAGCATCGCCGGCACGGGAGCGGCGATCTTGGCGAGCGGATTCAGGGCGTACAGCAAGCGCCAGCGCGGTTCGGCTTCGTGGCTCTCGGGGCGCACAAGGGTCGGCCCCGGCGTCGCATCGATCACCGCGCAGCCCCCTCGGTCGATTCGGGCGCTCTCTGCGCCTCTGTTCCACCGAGCCGGCCCGAATCCGCCGAGGGAGTCCCCGGAAGATCCGCCAGTCGGACGATTCCCGAGATCTCGGGATGCATCGACAGCTCCGCCAGCGCGGATGCCAACGGCGGTCGACGGAGCCCCGCTGCGCGGAGCAGCTGGTCGTCCGCGAAGATGTCCGCGGTCGGAGCGTGCGCAAGCAGGCGCCCCTCGACGATCACCGCGGTGTGTGTGGCGTACTCGGTCACCAGCTGCATGTCGTGCGTCACCACGATGACGGTCGTGCCCTGCGCGTTGAGCTCGGCGAGAATCCCGAGCAGCTCGTCGGCGCGCGCGCGATCCTGGCCGAACGTCGGTTCGTCGAGCGCCAGCACCGGTGCGCCGGCGATCAACGCCGTGCCCACAGACAGGCGCCGCTTCTGTCCACCGGACAGCAGGAAGGGATGGGATGCTTCGCGCCCGGTCAGCCCGAAGCGCTCGAGCATGTCCGCGACCCGCGTCTGAATCTCTGCCTCGTTTGCGCCGCGCAGGCGGAGACCCTGCGCCAACTCGTCGAAGACGCTGTTCGTGACGAACTGGTGCTCGGGATTCTGGAAGACGAAGCCGATCCGCGCCGTCAGCGCCGCAACATCCGCGCGGCCCGGGTCGATCCCGTCGACGACCACCCGGCCACGCGGCGGCGGCACGACACCCGCGATCGCTTGAACGAGTGTCGTCTTGCCCGCTCCGTTCGGGCCCACGACGGCGAGGAACTCGCCCGCGCGGACGTCGAGGTCGATGCCGTGCAGCACCGGGGTGCGGCCGCGACGGACGGTCAGATCGCGGACGCGAATGATCGGCTCGGCGGGTGCGGGTGCCGTCACGGGAGCGGGTGTAGGGCTGGACGTGCGTGGCACAGCGGTCGAAGCATCCGTCCTCACCGTGTCCGCACCGCCCGCTGCCGGTTGAGCCGCTGTCTCGAGCGCGGCACGCAGTTCGGCGGCGGTGAGGGGGAGCGGATCGAGCGCATACCCCGCAGCGCGGAGCCGCAGCGCGGCGAGCGCCGACACCGGCAGCCACACCCCGAGCGCACTCAGCTCGGCGGCGCGCCCGCGGAGCACGGCATCCGTGGTTCCATCGGCCACGAGGCGCCCGTTCGCGTCGAGCACGAGCACGCGCGTGACGAGCTCGACCATCACGTCGAGGTTGTGCTCGACCAACACGACCGAGCGTTCACCCGCCGCCACGACATCGGTCAGCGCAGCCGCGACGTCGTCGATGCCCTGTGGGTCGAGGTTGGCCGTGGGCTCATCCAGCACCAGCAGGCCCGATCCCATCGCGAGGGCGGTCGCGATCGCGAGGCGCTGACGACCACCGCCCGACAGTCGGTCAGGGTTGTCGTCGCGTCGCTCCCAGAGGCCGACGCGACGGAGGGATGCCTCGGCCCGGGACAGGACCTCGGGCACGGGGAGCGCGAGATTCTCGGGGCCGAACGCCACCTCGTCGAAGACGGTGGACGTGACGATCTGAGCGTCCGGGTCCTGGAACACCATCGCCACGCTCGGGCTCAGCTCGGCGACCGTCGCTTGGGTGGTGTCACGGCCGTCGATCAGCACGCTGCCGCTGATGTCGGCGGGGATCGCGTGGGGGATGAGGCCGTTCAAGCTGAGCGCGAGGGTCGACTTGCCCGAGCCGCTCGGCCCGAGGATCAGCACCACCTCGCCTGGTCCGACCGAGAACGA
The DNA here is from genome assembly GCF_000582705.2 of Microbacterium sp. C448. Classification (NCBI taxonomy): domain Bacteria; kingdom Bacillati; phylum Actinomycetota; class Actinomycetes; order Micrococcales; family Microbacteriaceae; genus Microbacterium; species Microbacterium sp. C448. Next base: position 73,613 of record NZ_HG779672.1, on the reverse strand, counting down.
GACACCGTCCGGTGCCGCGCTCGCCGCGTCGGGATACCGCACGGCAAGGTGCGTCACGGTCGCCGAAACGCCCGCGCGGCGAGGTGCGGACGAGAAGTCGGGGGAAGCGGTCACAGAAGCCTCGGGTGGAAACCCAGAGAACCAGGCACCCTGGTTCTCATCCCAATTTAGCTGAGCCTTACCTTCCTCGGCAATGAAGGGGTCGGGTGCGTGGGCCGCGGGCCGGGCCGGCGTCAGCGGGGAACGCGCGAGACGCCGGCGCGACGCAGCGCGGCGCCGATAGCCAGACCGACGGCCGTCCAGGCGATGGGGCCGAGGATCGAGAGCGCGATATAGATTGCCTGGGCCCAGAGGGGCAAGCGCGCGAGGTCGACCACAAAGCCGACGACCACGGCGATGAGGATGCCGATGATCGCCGCCGAGACGAAGAAGCGCCACGCCCCCCACGCTCGATAGCGAGTCAGGGCCGCGACACCCTCCTGAATCAGTCCGAAGAGGAGGGCCGTGCCGAGAAAACGCAGAGCCCACGCCGGGTTGAAAGCACTCGCAACAAGCGCCGCGATCAGGTGGGCGAGCAGCGCTACGAAGGGCATGCGCAGGAGTTCCTGCGCGATGATTCCGGGCAAGACATGCGAGCCGAGCACCAGGCCGTAGGCCACGCCAGCGGTGCCGATGATCACAACGGGCGTGAGCCATCCGGCCACCGCGCCGACGAGTCCCGTTGCAACGCCGATCGCCGCGCACGTGAGCAGCACGCGCGTCGTCAGGGGGCTCCGGGTGCGCATCCCGTCAGGTTATCGCTCCACCGGGGTCCGGCGGCGACCCGTGCGCCGGACAAAACCCGCGGTCGCGCTCAGGGGCGACGGCGCCGCGGGGTGAGGCGGACGCCCGGCAGGGGAGGTGCGGGAACGCGCTCGTCGCCGTGAGCCACGACGTGGCCGAAGCGTGTCGAGCCCGCCTCCCACGCATCCCTCGCCTCGACGATCTCGTCGTGGGTGCGCCCGACGAAGTTCCACCACATCACCAGGTCGGACTCGAACGGTTCACCGCCGATGAGGAAGAGCGTCGCGGGCCCGGCAGCGGTCACGTCGATGTGGTCGCGACCGACACCGAGGTACAGCAGCTCGTGGGGTCCGAGCGGCGCGGCCGCGGGACCGCCATCGCCCGGACCTGAGGCATCCGTCCCTATTCCCGCCGCGACATCGGCCGCACCGAACGCGCCGACCAGCGCGTACTCCCACTCGCGCCGCAGGGGGATACGCGCGGTCGATCCGGCCGTCACGACAATCTCGGCACCGACCAGGGGAGTGAACGCGCTCGCGGGCGATGTCGTGCCGGCGAGTTCACCCATCACGACCGTCGCGGTGCCGGCGGGTGTGCCCTTCGGCGACTGCACATCGAGTGTCGGCAGTGCGGTATGGCGTTCGAACAACGGTGCGCCGTGGCGACGGGACTCGGGCAGCGCGATCCACAGCTGCAGGGCGTCGAGGGGAATCGGACGCTCGCCGACCGAATACTCCGAGTGCGAGATGCCCGCGCCGCTCGTCATCAGATTCAGCTCGCCCCGCGTGACGACGACGTCGCTCCCCACGCTGTCGCGGTGATGCACCTCGCCGACGAACGGCCACGTCACCGTCTGGAGTCCGATATGGGGGTGCGGTTCCACCCGCATCAGCGCCTCTTGCGGGCCGAAACGATCGAGAAAGCACCACGCGCCGACCATGGGTAGCTCGCGGTGCGGCAGGATGCGGCGCACCTCCATGGCGCGCACCCCACCGAGCGGTACGTCGCGCGCCTCGAGACGCAGCGAACGCGGGCCATCCCAATCGGATGCCTGCTGCACATCCTCGTCGCCGGCCGCGTCCAGCCGGGTCATCCCGCCGACTCGCCCGTCGTCGCGGACTCCTGCGCGTCGGATTCGTCGGGCCAGTCGATGACGCCGCCGGGTACTTCGTGATCCTTGAGGTAGCTGGCGATGAACGGGCAGAGCGGCACGATCGTCTCGCCGCGGCGAGCGGCATCCGCGAGTGACTCGGAGGCGATGATGTCGCCGAAGCCGCGACCGCGGAATGCCTTGTCGATCTGGGTGTGGGTGAACGCGATCCGTCCACCCTCGCTGAGTTCGAATACGGCGAACCCGGCGAGTTCGTCGCCGTCCTTCAGCTCGTAGCGGTTGCGTTCGTCGTTGCGGATGACCGTCGGGGCGGCCGGGGCCTCATTCATTGCGCTGCCGTCGTGGCTCATGGGGTTCCTTCCCTCGGTTGTTCCAACGTAGGCGCGCACGGTCGTGTTCCGCGACGGGGTGGACAGGTCAGGAAAACACGCTTCGGTCCTCTTCTCCGGCCGCATGGGGAAGACTCGAGGAATGGACCTTCTCGCACGGATGCCCCCGAGCACCGACGCGAGCCCGGACGTGATCTACGAAGCTTTCGTCGATTGGGCTTCCGAGCGGGGCCTGAGTCTGTATCCGGCGCAGGACGAGGCCGTCATCGAGCTCGTCTCGGGGGCGCACGTGATCCTGTCGACGCCGACGGGCACCGGTAAGTCTCTCGTCGCCGTCGCGGCGCATGCCGCCTGCCTCGCTCGCGGCGGTCGCACCTATTACACGGCGCCGATCAAGGCGCTCGTGAGCGAGAAGTTCTTCGCGCTCGCCGAGATCTTCGGGGCGTCGAACGTCGGTATGGTGACGGGCGATTCGTCGGCCAATCCGGATGCTCCGATCATCTGCTGCACCGCCGAGATCCTCGCGAACCTGGCTCTGCGTCAGGGTTCCGACGCATCCGTCGATCAAGTCGTGATGGACGAGTTCCACTACTACGGCGATCCCGACCGCGGCTGGGCGTGGCAGGTACCGCTGCTGCTGCTCCCGCGCGCGCAGTTCCTGCTCATGTCGGCCACGCTCGGCGATGTGACGCCGATCGTGGAGGATCTCGAGCGCCGAACGGGCAGGCCGGTCGCCCTCGTGACGGGCGTCGAGCGGCCCGTGCCTCTGCACTTCTCGTACTCGAAGGATCAGATCCACGAGGCTGTTGAAGAGCTGCTCGAGACGAAACAGGCGCCGATCTACGTCGTCCATTTCTCGCAGGCAGCGGCCATGGAGCGGGCGCAGGCCCTCTCGAGCGTGAAGATCGTTTCACGCGAGCAGCGCGACGAGATCGCCGAGGCGATCGGAGGCTTCCGCTTCACCACGGGCTTCGGCAAGACGCTCTCGCGCCTCGTACGTGCGGGCATCGGGGTGCATCACGCGGGCATGCTGCCCAGGTACCGCCGCCTCGTCGAGACCCTGGCCCAGCGCGGCCTCCTGCGGGTCATCTGCGGCACCGACACCCTCGGCGTCGGCATCAATGTCCCGATTCGCACGGTGCTCATCACGGCGCTGTCGAAATACGACGGACAGCGGATGCGTCAGCTCAGCGCCCGCGAATTCCACCAGATCGCCGGGCGCGCCGGGCGAGCGGGTTACGACACCGCCGGAACCGTCGTCGTGATGGCACCCGAGCATGAGATCGAGAACGAAGCGGCTCTCCGGAAGGCCACGGCCAAGCAGGCGCAGAACCCGTCGTCGAAGGTCAAGAACATCGTCCGCAAGAAAGCTCCGCAGGGGTTCGTGTCGTGGGGCGAGGCATCCTTCGACAAGCTCGTGGTGGCCGAGCCCGAACCGCTGCTGCCGCAGATGCAACTCACGGCGGCGATGCTGATCAACGTCATCGCTCGGGGCGGTGACGTGTTCGCGAACGTCCGCTCGCTGGTGTTCGACAACCACGAGCCCCTGGCGCGCCGTTACGCCCTCGCGCGCCGGGCGCTGGCGATCTTCCGCACTCTTCGTCAGGCCGGCATCGTCGAGGTCGGGGCGGAAGGCACCATCCGTCTGACCGTCGACCTGCAGCCGAACTTCGCGCTGAACCAGCCCCTCTCGCCGTTCGCGCTCGCCGCGATCGAGTTGCTGGACCCTTCGACAGGCTCAGGGCAGGCCGGATCAGAGGTGGCCGACGCCGTCGGTACGGGGCATTACGCACTCGACGTGCTGAGCGTGATCGAGGCCACGCTCGACGACCCGCGGCCCGTGCTTTCGCAGCAGCAGTTCCGCGCGCGCGGCGAGGCGGTCGCGGCGATGAAGAGCGCCGGCATCGAGTACGACGAGCGGATGGCGGCGCTCGAAGAGGTCACGCATCCGAAGCCGCTCGAGGAGCTCCTGGCCCAGGCGTACGAGGTCTTCGCGTCGAGTCAGCCGTGGATCCGCGACTTCGAGCTCTCGCCCAAGTCGGTCGTCCGCGACATGTACGAGCGGGCGCTGTCGTTCGCCGAGTTCGTGTCGCTGTACCAGCTCGGGCGAAGTGAGGGTTTGGTGTTGCGCTACCTCAGCGACGCCTACCGGGCGATTCGGCAGACGGTGCCGATCGAGGCTCAGACCGAAGATCTCCTCGACGTCGTCGCTTGGCTCGGTGAGCTCGTCCGGCAGGTCGATTCCAGCCTGGTTGACGAGTGGGAGAGCCTGATCAATCCGGTGGCTGATCCTTCCGCACCGGTCGTACCGCCGCCCCCGCCCTCGCTCGTGCGCAATCGTCGGGCATTCACGGTGCTGGTGCGCAACGAGCTGTTCCGGCGCATCCGTCTGGCGGCTCTTCAGCAGGACGACGAGCTTGTCGAGCTCGATCCCGACGCCGGATGGCCGGATGCGCTCGACGCGTACTTCGACGAGCACGACGAGATCTTGACGGGCGGTCCGGCGCGATCTCCCGCGCTCGTCGCGATCGACGAGTCGGATGCCGCGAACGGCATATGGCGGGTCGAGCAGACGATCGACGACCCGGATGGCAACCACGACTGGCGGATCCGCGGGTCGGTCGATCTCGATGCGTCCGACGAGGAGGGTGCCGCGGTGCTGCACGTCGACGAGGTCCTGCGGCTGTAACGTCCACGCCCCGTGGTCGACGCGGGACGCCGCGAACATCCGAGAGGTGTGGTTGGCTTTCGTGTCGCCCAAAACTAGCCCCGTGTTCACTTCAGCCCCAGCGAACCTCCGAGATGTTCGCTGCTCGTCGCGCTGCCCCCGCCCGGGCCGAGCGTCGGGGGCGCTCGTTACACTCGACAGGTGCCCCCAGCCCCTTCCGATCCGTCCGCCGCGGGCGAGCAGTGGGCCGGTGCGTGGGACGAACCGCCACCGGATGACTGGGCCCCCGAACCCGACGACTGGGTGCCGCCGCCCGACACCGGCGGGTCCCCGCCCGACTGGGCAGCCCCGACCCCGATCGCGACAGGCTCCAGCCGCCCGGGCTCGGTAACCGCACCCCCGCGCGAGCGCCGCGCCGCCGCATCCGGCTATGCGACTCCGCTCGATGCCCTCCGCACCGTCTACGGCTACGACGCGTTCCGCGGTGACCAGGCCGAGGTCATCCAGCATGTCGTCGCGGGTGGCGATGCCATCGTCCTGATGCCCACGGGCGCCGGCAAGAGTGTCTGTTACCAAGTCCCGGCGCTCGTCCGTGAGGGCACGGGCCTGGTCGTCTCGCCTCTCATCGCTCTGATGCACGACCAGGTCGACGCCCTCCGCGCCAACGGCGTTCGGGCCGCCTACCTCAACTCCACGCAGGCGCCCGATGAGCGGGCCCAGGTCGAGCGGGACTACCTCGCGGGTGAGCTCGACCTGCTCTACGTCGCCCCTGAGCGGTTGAACACCTCGTCCACCGCGCGTCTGCTCGACGGCGGCAAGCTCAGCGTCATCGCGATCGACGAGGCTCACTGTGTTTCGCAGTGGGGTCACGACTTCCGTCCCGACTACCTCGGGCTCGGCGACCTGGCCGAGCGGTTCCCGGGCGTTCCGCGCCTCGCCCTGACGGCGACGGCAACGCCCGCAACGCACGCCGAGATCGGTGAGCGGCTGCGTCTGCCCGAGGCCCGGCACTTCGTCGCGAGCTTCGATCGCCCGAACATCCAGTACCGCGTCGAGCCGAAGGTCGAGCCGCGCAAGCAGCTGCTGTCCTTCATCCGAACCCAGCCCGAGGGATCGGCCGGGATCGTCTACGCGCTCAGCCGCAAGAGTGTCGACCAGACCGCCGCCTACCTGCGCACGCAGGGGATCAACGCGCTGCCGTATCACGCGGGTCTTGACACCTCGACGCGCTCGACGCACCAGTCCCGGTTCCTGCGCGAAGACGGTGTGGTGATGGTCGCGACGATCGCGTTCGGTATGGGGATCGACAAGCCGGATGTCCGTTTTGTCGCGCACGTCGACCTGCCGAAGTCGGTCGAGGGCTACTACCAAGAGACGGGCCGTGCGGGCCGCGACGGTGAGCCATCCGTCGCCTGGATGGTCTACGGCCTCGGCGACGTGGTGCAGCAGCGCCGCATGATCGACCAGAGCCCGGGCGACCGCTCGTACAAGACGCGTCTCGGTCAGCACCTCGACGCGATGCTGGCGCTCTGCGAGACGGTCGGATGCCGCCGGCAGAACCTGCTCGGATATTTCGGCGAAGCATCCGGTCCGTGTGGCAACTGCGATACCTGTCTCACTCCGCCCGAGACCTGGGACGGACTCGTGCCTGCGCAGAAGCTCCTCTCGACCATCGTGCGTCTGCAACGCGAGCGCGGCCAGGCCTTCGGTGCGGGCCATCTCGTCGACATCCTGCGCGGGGCGTCCACCGACCGCATCCGGCAACAGGGCCACGACAAGCTCTCGACCTATGGCCTGGGCGTCGAGTTGAGCGACCAGGACTGGCGGAGCGTCATCCGTCAGCTGCTCGCTCGCGGCATCCTTGTGGCGCAGGGTGAATACGGCACCCTGGCGCTCGGCGAACCGGCCGGCTCCGTACTGCGCGGAGAGGCGCCCGTGCCCTTGCGGCGTGATGTGCTCGGGCGCACCGGCGGGGGCGGCGGCTCCCGTTCGCGGCGAACGGCCGCATCAGCGGACGTGGATGCGGCCGACCGGCCGCTGTTCGAAGCACTCCGCGCCTGGCGGGCCGAAACGGCGCGCGAGCTGGGTATGCCGGCGTACATCGTGTTCGGCGATGCGACCCTGCGCGCGTTGGCCGAGCACCGGCCCTCGTCGGCGGCCGAGCTGGATGGGATCACGGGCATCGGCGCGAAGAAGCGCGAGGCATACGGCGAGGCCGTCCTGGCGGTGATCGCCGGCACGTAGCCGCCCCGGTCATGCCCCCGACCGCGAGCAGGGCCAGTCCGATACCCGTGTGTGGGGAGGCGACAATCCACCCGGTGAACGGGGTGCGGGGCCTTTGGCGTAAACGTACAGGCGAGTTCACCCATCGTTGTGGCAGTCCTACGATGACGTCAACCCCTGTAGTTTTCGCTGTCGAGAGGACAGTCATGGCTGACACCGCCGTTCGCTCCCGCAAGCCCTCGAGTGACAAGCGCACCCCCGCGGGTGGTGCGAAGCCGGCGCCGACCAGCGCCGTCGAGGCATCCGATCCGCGCATCGATATCGAGCAGGTCACCGACCTCCTGCTCGGCACGTGGGCCGACACACGCCGCGTCGCCCGCGAGATGACGAAGAATCCCGACCTCTGGCGTGACGATTCGCTCGCGATGGACGAGCACCGCGAGCGCGTGCTCGGCCAGCTGCGGCTCCTGGTCGAGCAGGGTGGCGTGCACCGCGCCTTCCCCAAGGCGTACGGCGGCGAAGAGAACAACGGCTCCAACATCGCCGGGTTCGAAGAGCTCGTCACGGCCGACCCGAGCCTGCAGATCAAGGCGGGCGTCCAGTGGGGTCTGTTCGGCTCGGCGGTGCTGCAACTCGGTACCAAGGAGCACCACGACAAGTGGCTGCCCGGCATCATGAGCCTCGACATCCCGGGCGCTTTCGCGATGACCGAGACCGGACACGGATCGGATGTCGCGGCGATCGGCACGACGGCGACCTACGACGTCGACGCCGAAGAGTTCGTCATCCAGACCCCCTTCCGCGGTGCGTGGAAGGACTACCTCGGCAACGCAGCCCTGCACGGCATCGCTGCGACCGTGTTCGCGCAGCTCATCACGAACGGCGTCAACCACGGCGTGCACTGCTTCTATGTGCCGCTCCGCGATGAGAACGGCGACTTCCTGCCCGGCATCGGCGGCGAAGACGACGGGCTGAAGGGCGGACTCAACGGCATCGACAACGGCCGCCTGCACTTCGACGGCGTCCGGATTCCGCGCACCAACCTCCTGAACAAGTACGGTGACGTCGCCGCCGACGGCACCTACTCGAGCGACATCTCGAGCCCCGGCCGCCGTTTCTTCACGATGCTCGGCACCCTCGTGCAGGGACGCGTCTCGCTCGATGGATCTGCCATGTGGGCGTCCGCACTGGGCCTGAACATCGCGATCACCTACGCGACGCAGCGCCGCCAGTTCGACTCCGGTGCGGGTACCGACGAGGTCGTCTTGATGGACTACGGGCGGCACCAGCGTCGTCTGCTGCCGCGCCTCGCGACCACGTACGCGGGCCTCTTCGCCCACGACGAGTTCCTGCAGAAGTTCGACGCCGTGTTCAGCGGCAAGTCCGACACCGACGCGGACCGCGAAGACCTCGAGACCCTCGCCGCGGCACTCAAGCCCCTCTCGACCTGGCACGCGCTCGACACGCTCCAGGAGTCGCGCGAGGCTTGCGGCGGCAACGGCTTCCTGTTCGAGAACCGCCTCGTGGGCCTGCGCGCCGACCTTGACATCTTCGCGACGTTCGAGGGCGACAACAACGTGTTGCTGCAGCTCGTCGGCAAGCGTCTGCTGACCGACTACGGGCGGCAGTTCAAGGACAAGGATGCTCGGGCTCTCGCGGCGTTCGCCGTCGGGCAGACCGCGGGCAAGTTCTTCCACGGTGCCGGCCTCCGCCAGCTCGGGCAGGCGGTCAGCGACCTGGGATCAACCGCGCGTTCGGTCGAGCGGGGTCTGCGTGCTGACCAGCAGCACGAGCTGCTCGCTGGTCGGGTGCAGCAGATGGTTGCCGACATCGCCGGGCGTTTGCGGCCCGCGGCGAAGCTGCCGCGCGACGAGGCTGCCGCGTTGTTCAACGCCAACCAGTCCGAGCTGATCGAGGCGGCGCGCGCGCACGGTGAGCTGCTGCAGTGGGAGGCGTTCACCGACGCCCTCGCACGCGTCACGGACGAGGGCAGCCGTCAGGTTCTCACGTGGCTGCGTGACCTGTTCGGGCTGAGTATGATCGAGAAGCACCTGGCCTGGTATCTCATCAACGGGCGTCTCTCCGCTCAGCGTGCCGGGGCTGTCTCGAGCTACATCGACCGCCTGTGCGTGCGACTGCGGCCGCATTCGCTCGACCTCGTCGAGGCCTTCGGTTTCGCCCCCGAGCACGTGCGCGCGCCCATCGCGACGGGTGCTGAGAAAGCGCGCCAGGACGAGGCGCGGGCGTATTACGCCGCGCTCGAGGCATCCGGTTCCGCTCCCGTTCCCGAGAAGAAGGCGACGGCTCCGACCCGAGCCTGAGTCTTTATCGCATGCCGGAGGCCGGACGCAACCCATCGCGCCCGGCCTCCGGCATGCGTAGGGTCTTGCGCGGCGGGCCGATTGGCAGCGCCATAAACACCGGAAGCAGGCATCCTCATGAGCATCGGATTCGGCATTTTTCTTTTCGCGGTCGGCGCGATCTGCGCCTTCGCGCTCAACATCGACCTGGGCTGGATCGACATCAAGACCGTCGGCTACATCCTGATGGGCGCCGGAGCGATCATCACGATCATCGGAATCGCCCTGCTGGCACGCCGCCGCAGCGTCGCCTCGACGACCCGCAGTGGCGTCGATCCCGTCTCGGGTGAGCGCGTCACGCGCAGCGAGACCAGCGCACCCGAAGACCCGCGCGTCTGACACGGCCGCTCCGCTGTCACAGATCGACCCTCCGCGCCCGCGCCGACGTCGATCTGTGACAGCGGAGCATCCCGTCGCCGTTCATCGCGGACACACAACGTCCGCGGTGTGGGGCACACTGGTCCCCGAAGAGGGGGCCACTCATGGTTGATCGACAGGCGGGACACGTCGCCGACGCGCACGAAGTCATCCGGGTCATCGGCGCGCGCGAAAACAATCTGAAGAACGTTTCGCTCGAGATTCCGAAGCGGCGCCTGACGGTCTTCACCGGGGTGAGTGGATCGGGCAAGTCGTCGCTCGTCTTCGGCACGATCGCCGCCGAATCGCAGCGCCTGATCAACGAGACGTACTCGACCTTCATTCAGCAGTTCATGGCGGCCCCCGACCGTCCCGACGTGGACGCGCTCGAGAACCTCTCGCCCGCGATCCTCGTCGATCAGGAGCGGATGGGCGCGAACGCACGCTCAACGGTGGGAACAGCGACGGACGCACACGCAATGCTGCGGATGCTGTTCAGTCGGCTCGGCACACCGCAGATCGGATCGCCGCAGGCCTTCTCGTTCAACGTCCCGTCGGTGAGCGGGTCGGGCGTGATCAAGAAAGATGACGGCACGCGTGAGGCGCGATCGTTCTCTGTCACGGGTGGGATGTGCCCGCGATGCGAAGGCCTCGGCGAGGCCAGTGACATCGACCTGGACGAACTGTTCGACAGCGGCAAATCGCTCGCCGAGGGCGCCATCACGATCCCCGGCTACACCGTCGATGGGTGGATGGTCCGCGGCTTCACGGAGTCGGGCTTTCTCGACCCGGACAAGAAGATCCGCGACTTCACCGAGCAGGAGCGTCAGGACTTCCTCTATAAAGAGCCCGTCAAGGTCAAGATGCGCGACTTCAACATGACGTACGAGGGGCTCATCCCGAAGATCACGAAGAGCTTCCTGCAGAAAGATCGCGATGCGCTGCAGCCCCACATCCGTGCTTTCGTCGACCGGGCGGTCAAGTTCACCGCCTGCCCCGACTGCGGGGGTACCCGTCTGAGCGAGGCGGCGCGGTCGTCGAAGATCGATGGTGTCAGCATCGCGGATGCGGCGGCCATGCAGATCACGGACCTCGCGGCGTGGCTCCGGACCGTCGATGACCCCGAAGTCGCGCCCCTTCTGGTCGGGCTGCGGCACCTGATCGACTCGTTTGTCGAGATCGGTCTCGGCTACCTTTCGCTGGACCGGTCGAGCGGGACGCTTTCGGGCGGTGAGGCGCAGCGCACCAAGATGATCCGCCACCTCGGATCGAGCCTGACGGACATTACGTACGTCTTCGACGAGCCCACGGCGGGTTTGCATCCGCACGACATCGAGCGCATGAACGACCTGCTGCGGCGCCTGCGAGACAAGGGCAACACCGTGCTCGTCGTCGAGCACAAGCCCGAGGTGATCGCGATCGCCGACCACGTGGTGGACCTGGGGCCGGGGGCGGGTCGTAGCGGCGGCCAGATCACCTACACGGGGGATGTCCCGGGTCTGCGTGCGTCGGACACCCTGACGGGTCGGCACCTCGACCATCGCGCTCAGCTCAAGTCGTCGGTCCGCGCGTCGAAGAACGCCCTGCAGATTCGCGGCGCGAGCCAGCACAACTTGCAGAACGTCGACGTCGACATTCCGCTCGGCATCCTGACGGTTGTGACCGGGGTCGCGGGATCGGGTAAGTCGTCGCTGATCCACGGACACTTGCCCTCGTTCGACGACGTGGTGATCGTCGACCAGGCCCCGATCCGCGGCTCGCGCCGCAGCAATCCGGCGACGTACACGGGTGTGCTCGACGGAATCCGGACGGCCTTCGCGAAGGCCAACGGCGTCAAACCCGCCCTCTTCAGCGCCAACTCGGCGGGTGCGTGCCCCGTGTGCAAAGGCCTCGGCATCATTATCACCGAACTCGGATTCGCCTCGACGGTCGAGACCGTCTGCGAGGTGTGCGAGGGCAAGGGGTTCTCGGACGAGGTGCTCGAGTACCGCCTGAACGGTGCGAACATTCACGAGGTCATGTCGATGTCGGCGCTCGAGGCATCCGAATTCTTCACGACCGGTCCCGCTCACACCACCCTCGCCCGGATGGTGGATGTGGGGCTCGCGTACATCACGCTCGGTCAGCGTCTCAACACCCTCTCGGGGGGCGAGCGCCAGCGCCTGAAGCTCGCCATCAGCATGGCCAAGAAGGGCGCGGTGTACGTGCTCGACGAACCCACCACCGGACTGCACCTGGCCGACGTCGACAACCTTCTGGGGCTCCTCGACCGCTTGGTCGACGCCGGGAACTCGGTCATCGTGATCGAGCATCACCAGGCGGTGATGGCCCATGCGGACTGGATCATCGACATGGGTCCGGGTGCCGGGCGCGACGGCGGGAAGATCGTCTTCGAGGGCCCTCCGGCCGAGCTGGTGGCCTCGGGTGAGACACTCACCGCCCAGCACCTGCGGGCCTACGTCGGCTCCTGAAACCCATTCTTCGCTTCGTCTGGTTACGATGACTGGGTCGAGATGGGTAAACATCCCCATCGTCCCCACGCGGGGACTCTGCGTAACATGCGTCCGTCGAGATCGACAACCGGCGGGCGCCGGGAACGGTCCGGGGGGAGCGTCCTTCGCGTCGACAGGGGGAAGCGAGTTCGGCAGCCCGGCGCGCACCGACGTGCGCGGCTTTCGCGAACACGCGCGCCATCGCGGCTTCGGTCCGCGCATTTGCGCGCCAGGCGTCGGTGCCTTCCCCGGCGAGCTCGCGCGCGATCGCGTCCACGCCCGTCGTTTCGACGTTATGACATATCGAATGCATGTTCGAAACTCTACGGCCGACCACCGACATCGGAACCCCGAAAACCCCCGAAATAACGCGCTGATCGCGCCGAGAAGATGAGAGTTTTCACATGTCACGGCGAGCGCCAGGCAGCCGGCCCCGCATCCGAGATGCGCCCCGGTCAGCGCCCGGTGTCGAACAGATGCCGCCCACCGTGGCTGAGCACCTTCACAACGACACCGCGCGCGTGCAGCTCGGCGACGGCGCGCGTTTCTTCGTCGATGTCCCGCCCCAGGGCGTGCACGTTCGCAACCACGAGCACGTCGCCGTGCTGGAGGGTCGCGAAGAACCGGCCCAGTCGGTCGGACCATCCCTCGAGGATCTCGGGTGAGGGGTGCCGGAATCCCGCGATGGGCACACCGAAGCGGGTCAGTTCGTCGCGCTGCTCTGTGACCGAGGGCATCCCCTTGCGCGCGACGACGAGGCCGACGAGCCGTGCACCCGCGGGCCGGGCGAGCCACCAGTCGCGATCGTGCTGCAGCTCGGTGAAGCACTTCGGGCATTCCGCGGCCAGGTGGGGCAGATGCAGGGGGGCCGTCGCGTCTGTGGCGAAGCCCTCCTGCCCGTCATCCTGCCTGTCCGTGGAGGGCGCATGCGTGTGACCGTTGGCGACAGCGTCGATCGTCTCATTCATGGGTGCTCCCTGCTCACAGACCCGCACGATCCATTGTGCATGAGTCGGTGCACGAGCGCGCCGCGACTTATTCGCCCTCACTGAGACGCATCTGGATGCTGAGCTCGTCCGCGTCCAGTTCGTCCAGCGAGTGCCGGAGCGCCGCCGTGCTGTAGGTGCCGTCGCGCCGCAGTTCCAGCAGGCGGTCGCGCATGGCGTGGATCATCGCCAGGCGCAGCTCGCTCATCTCCAGCGCTCGCGCGTTCGAGTCGTCTTCGGGGGGCTGCAGCACGCGTGCCCGTACTCGCGCCACGATGTCTGTATCGAAGGATGTTCCGTCGCTTCGACGCAATTCCGGAGAGGCCAGCGCGGTTGCGGCCGCGGTCTGCAGCTCGTCCCGCAGGGTGTCGCGCTCCTCCGGGGATGCGCCGCCGCCCGATCCCGCCAGCCCCAGACGACGCGCGACCCAGCCGAGCGTTCCGCCCTGGATCAGCAGGGTTCCCGCGGCCACGAAGAACGCGACGAGCAGCAGCGTCGCCCGGCTGTCCGTGTCGCGCGGAAGGGTCTGCGCCGCCGCGACGGTCACCGCCCCGCGCATGCCGGCCCAGACGATCAGGGAGCCGTGGCGCCAACCCAGGGGCGATGCTTCGTAGTAGTCGAGGTCGGCACGTGCTCGAGTGATCCGCAGACGGAAATTGAACAGGCGGCGCGGATGCTGTGGCCCCTCTCCGGGCGCGCGGACCGGCCCGCGGCGGGGTCTGCCCACCACGGCTCCGGAGGCCGAGGCATCCGTGACCCTCTTGTCCCAGTCGTCGAAGCGGTCGCGCAGCGACGAGATCCTGCGTGCCCGGCGGCTCTGCGCCCAGACGAGAGGGGCGACATACAGGATGCGCACCGCGAGCACGATCAGGATCGCCACGGCGGCGAGGGTCGCGGCGTGCCAGACGCCCTGGTGCTTCTCTTCGCTCTCGACGATGAGGCCGTATAGCTCGAGGCCCATGATGAGGAAAACGCCGCCCTCGAGAACGAGTTCGATCGTGCGCCAATTGAGGGTGTCGGACATCCGCTGTTCCGCCGTGAACCAGCGCGCCGAGCCCTGGCCCGTGACGATCCCGGCGACGACCGCGGCGACGAGTCCCGAACCGCCGAAGTGTTCGGTGGGGACGTAGGCGATGAAGGGGATCGTGAAGCTGAGCGCAGTATTGGCGGTCGGACTCGCAACCCAGGCCCGTACCCGCAGATTGACGAAGCCGACGACCGCGCCGACGACGATCGCCAACAGCACAGCCCAGCCGAAGTCCCAGACCGTATCCAACACCGAGAAGGAACCGGTCACCGCCGCCAGGGCAGAGCTCAGCAGCACGAGCGCCGTGGCGTCGTTGAGCAGGCTTTCGCCCTCGAGAACCGTCACGATGCGGGGCGAGATTCCGAGCTTTCGCACGATGGATGTCGCGACGGCATCCGTCGGACTCAGGATCGCGCCCAGGCCGATCGCGAGGGCGATGCCGAGACCGGGCACCAGCACGGCGAACACGCCACCGAGCACGAGCGACGAGATCAAAACCAGGCCGACGGACAACGCCCCGATCAGGCCGAAATCGCGACGGAATTCCACGGCGGGCAGCGATACCGCCGCCGAGTAGAGCAGCGGAGGCAGGATCCCGGCGAGGATCCACTCGGGCTCGACCTCGAACTCGGGAACGAAGGGCAGAAAGCTGACGACGATGCCGAGCGCGACCAGCGCGAGCGGACCCGCAACGCCGACACGGGGCGCCAGGGCGGTCACGAGCGCGATAGCGACGACGCCCAGCACCACCAGCAGAATCAGGTCCACGTCCGCCCTTCCAAACCTCGAGGCTGTCCACCCGCGCTGGTGAGCGTGACGGTTGTCACTCGAGCCATGCGTAGAGCCTAGGGGTGAGTTCTTCAGGGGCGGGGTCGGCGGACCTCGGGAGGGCAACCCGATGATCGGTGGGGGACGCGATAGCGTGGCCGGATGGTGTCCACCCCCGACGAGAGCTCCGCGGCGCACGTCTCGCCGCATCCCGTCTCGTCGCCCCTGTACCCGCCGATCGAACCCTACGAGTCCGGCGAGCTGCTGGTGGGGGATGGCAACCGGATCTACTGGGAGTGCAGCGGCAACCCCGAGGGCAAGCCGGTCGTGTTCCTGCACGGCGGACCGGGGGCGGGCACGTCCCCCTGGCACCGGCGGCTCTTCGATCCCGAGAAGTACCGCATCGTGCTGTTCGATCAGCGCGGGTGCGGACGCAGCACACCGCACGCGAGCGACCCGGGCGAAGACCTGCGCTACAACACGACGTGGCACCTGGTCGCCGATATCGAGCTGCTGCGCAAGAACCTCGGCATCGCGCGGTGGCAGGTGTTCGGTGGCTCGTGGGGGAGTGCCCTCGCGCTGGCGTACGCGCAGACGCATCCGGCCGTCGTGACCGAGATCATCCTGCGCGGTGTCTTCACGCTCCGCCGTCACGAGCTGGAATGGTTCTACGAGGGTGGCGCCTCGGCGATCTTCCCGGACCTCTGGGAAGACTTCATCGCCCCGATCCCGGTGCTCGAGCGCTCGCGCATGATCGATGCGTACCATCGGCGCCTGACCGACCCCGACCCGAACGTGCACGTGCCCGCGGCCGTCGCCTGGAGCCGTTGGGAGGCCTCGACGCTGACCCTGCGTCCTGACGCGTCGCTCGTCGAGCAGATGACCGAGCCTGCGGCCGCGACGGCGTTCGCGCGCATCGAGAACCACTATTTCGTGCACGGCGGTTGGTTCCGCGAGGGGCAGTTGATCGAGGATGTCGGAATCCTCCGCGACATCCCTGCCGTCATCGTGCAGGGGCGCTACGACATCTGCACCCCGCCCATGACCGCGTGGGACCTGCGGCGCGCGTGGCCCGAGGCTCACTTCGTGCTCGTCGCCGACGCCGGGCATTCGGCCACCGAGCCGGCCATTCAGTCCGCGCTGGTCGCGGCGACAGACCGCTTCGCGTCACGCTGACCCGGTAGCATCCGACCATCCTCCGTCCCGAACCAGGAGTGCATGTGTCCGATTCCGAACTGATCCCTGTCTTCTCACGCACGACGCGCAGTTCGTCGGTCGCCCGTGATCGCCTCGGTGCCGAAGAGTTGCTGCCCGACACCGCGTACCAGATCGTGCACGACGAGGCACTCCTCGACGGCAACGCGCGCCTGAACCTCGCGACGTTCGTGACGACGTGGATGGACGATCACGCAGACCGTCTCTATGCCGAGACGTTCGACAAGAACATGATCGACAAGGACGAGTACCCCTCGACCGCCGCCGTCGAGAACCACTGCTGGCGCATTCTCGCCGACCTGTGGCACGCGCCATCGGTGCCGGATGCCATCGGCACCTCCACCACAGGATCCTCCGAAGCCTGCATGCTCGGGGGCCTCGCCTTCAAACGTCGCTGGCAGCAGCGCCGCCGTGCCGAGGGCACGTCGACCGAGAAGCCGAACCTGGTCATGTCGAGTGCCGTGCAGGTGTGCTGGGAGAAATTCTGCAACTACTTCGAGGTCGAGCCGCGATTTGTGCCGATGACCGCGGCGCACAAGATCTTCGACGGACACGACCTCGAGAAGTACGTCGACGAGAACACGATCGGCGTCGTCGCCATCATGGGCGTGACGTACACCGGCATGTACGAGCCCGTGCGCGAGATCGCGGCCGCGCTTGATGCGATCCAGCAAAAGACCGGCCTCGACATCCCGATCCATGTGGACGGAGCATCCGGTGCCATGGTCGCCCCGTTCCTGCAGCCCGACCTCGAGTGGGACTTCCGGCTCGAACGTGTGCACTCGATCAACACCTCGGGACACAAGTACGGCGGCGTGTACCCGGGCCTCGGGTGGATCGTCTGGCGCGAGCGGCAGTGGCTGCCGGACGACCTCGTGCTCGACGTCTCGTACCTCGGCGGCCACATGCCGACGTTCGCGCTCAACTTCTCGCGTCCCGGTGCGCAGGTGCTGCTGCAGTACTACCTCTTCCTGCGCCTCGGCTACGCGGGCTACACCGAGATGCAGCAGTCGTCGCAGGATGTCGCCGTGCACCTGTCATCCGCGATCGCCGAGATGGGGCCGTTCGAGCTCTGGAGCGACGGCACCGACATTCCGGTCTTCGCGTGGATGCTGAAAGAGGGCCACACGCAGAACTGGTCGCTGTACGACCTCAGCGATCGACTGCGGATGCACGGATGGCTCGTGCCCGCCTACCCGATGCCCGTACACCTGACGCACGTCACGGTGCAGCGCGTCGTCGTGCGCAAGGACCTCAGCATGGACCTCGCCGACAAGTTCCTCGCCGACCTCGCGACCGAGGTCGCGTACCTCGAGGCACTGAAGTCCCCTATGCCCGACATGGGGCGTCGCGCCGGCTTCCATCACTGACCCGCGCCCTCCGCGCGCGAGCGGCTCCTCCCGCGCCGAAACACCTCGTGCACCACCAGACACCCCGCGGCAGGAGGTGTTTCGCCGCACGAGGGGTGTTTCGGCGGCGGCTAAGCGCGCAGAGCGAGGGCCAGGGTCCGCGCGAGCCCCGCGACGTTGCCCGTCATCTGGTACCGCGTGAACCCCTCGCTCACCTCGGCGCCGGTTCGTGCGGTGACGAACCAGGGCGGCTTCGGCAGCACGGTACGTTCCGCGGGGTCGGTCATCGTGCCGACCGAACGAGGGAAGGGCCGGAACGGACCCTGGACGACCGTCCGTTCGACGCCGTCGAGCAGAAGCGCGTTGTGTACGATCCCGATCCCGCTGCCGACGTCCTCGAGCGTGCCGCCCGGGTACGCGCCCCACGTTCCGTTCGCGAGGAGGAAGTTGAACCCCGTCCAGGCGTTGATAGCGATCGCGCCGTAGCGCAGCGCGGCGATCGCCTCGTCGAAGCCCGACCCCAGCCCGGTGCGCGTCGCCGGGTCGATCAGCAGGTTCGCCCCGAGGGTGCCGGTGAGGCGCTCGTTCGCGTAGGCGACAGCGTTGTCGAGGAACTGCTGCCCTGTGCCGGGCAGGTTTATCACGCCGAGAATCGGTGCGAAGTACTCCGTGGTCTCGAGCGCCGAGGCATCCGATTCCGCGTCGATCACCATGAGGACGCGCTCGCCGCCACCGTCGTACGTCTCCGCGACGGGGGAATCCGCGGCAGCCCGCGCGACGCGCTCGGGGGCGTGCGGGTACCAGGTCGGGCGCTGCGGGGCACCTAGGTAGGCAGAGCGGAGCTCGGAAAGGAACGCCCCGCGCTGGGCCCAGTCGCGCGAGATGACGACGACCTGCCCCGCTATGCAGTTGTGTCCGGCGTTCTGCAGACGCATCGTCACGACGTGTTCGGCCTGAAAGCGCAGATCGGCCGTCGTCCACTCGCCGGGGACGACGATGACGGGAGAGACCCCGCCGAGTTCCGCGGTGATCGGCTTGGGCATTGCAGGGTCGTCGTCGCGTCGGCGCCGTGATGCTTCATCCCCGATGCCCCAGACGATGGCGTCGAACGTCGCCTGGGACCCCGTGATGTGCACGTGGTCGATGCCCGCGTGCCCGGTCAGGGCCGCACCGACCGTGCCGTCGCCCGTGACCACGCGCACGAACCCCGCCGCGATCAGGGGAGCCAGCGCTCGCCGAAAGGTGGGCGCGAGGGTATCCATCGTCGGGTTGAGCTTGAGGATGGCGACACGATTGCCGGCGACGAGTTCGTACAGCACGTCGAGCACGGGGATCGCGGTCACGTTGCCGGCTCCCAGCACCAGACCGACGCCCCCGCTATCGGACGGATGCCGCTGGCCGAGCCCCGCGGTCGTTCGCGCATCCTGCGCCGTCACGCCGGGTCGCAGCCAGACCTCTGCGGTGAACCCCGACAGCAGGAGCGCATCGGCGGGAGTCGCTGGGAACGCGGGCACCGTCACGCGCCCACCGGGCGCGGTGCCGAGGGTGAGCGCGCCGAGCGGGCTCCGCCCAGCGCTCAGTTCCGCGAGGGTGCGAGCATACGCGTCCAGCGCGACGATCACCGCGTACGGGCCGCTCAGCCACTCCTCGCCCCGGAGCGGATGCCGATCGTCCAGCCCTTTCATGAGCGCGGCCTGTTCCGCCCACTCCTGCGCACAGGCCACGACGCTCACGCGCACGCGCTCGAGGAGGCGAGCGCGTTGCCCGAGAGTGAGGTGAGACCAGGATGTGAGCCCGGCGCGCAGCGCGGCTATGTCGTCGTCGAGGGCGACAGTGACCGGGTCAGACGAGGTCGAGCTCACGGAGCTTCGACTCGACGTCGGCGTTCGACGGCTCGACCTGGAACGAAGCATCCGGATACAGAACCACGGGGATGTTGGTGCGACCCGAGATGTCGCGCGCGACATCCGCGGCCGACGGGTCGGCGACGAGGTCGACGTAGGTGTACGCGACGCCGAGTTCGTCGAGCTGTTTCTTGGTGCGGATGCAGTCGCGGCACCAATCGGCTCCGAACATCGTGATGGTTTCGGCGGAAGTCTCGGTCGTCATGCTGCCAGCCTAGAACCGCGTGGGAGCGTCGGCGCGATTCTCGCGGCCGACGTCTCGTCAGCCGACGCCGGTGACGCTGGGGTGCTCAGGAAGCGGGGCCGTGCGGGCGCGGCTCGATCGCCGGCGCGGGACACGTCGCCACCGCATCGGGTAGCGCTGCTCGACGACGAACGCGGCCGTGCACACGGAGGCGGCGAGAAGCACCAACGCAGCGAGGATCACGATGGCGAGTTGCAGTGGCTCGCCGCTGCTGCTGCTGTCGAGGGGCGTCCAGCGGAAGGTCACCGCGAAGAACACCGCGCTGATCGCTGTCATGACCCAGTACCACGGCATGCGCGGGCGCGAGAGCAGATGGGCGACCCAGACCCAGACGAGCGGAAGCATGAGCAGGCGATAACCGAGGTGCGAAACGGGGATGAGGAGGATGACCGCGCCGGCGACGTTCCACATGGCCAGCGAGTCGGTCCCGGGCCGTCGCAGGATCAGGACGAGTAGCGCCACGACGGCGACTGCGAGGGTCCAACTGACGATCGCCCCGACCGGCTGGTGCGCCCCGAAGAGATGTCGCCCCACACCCCACACGGAGTACGCGAGCAGCTGCTGATCGCTGAAATCGATCGTCCGCCTGATCCAGTCGGGAACGGTGGACGGGCCGCCGACGACGGTGATGATGAGGAGGACGGAAGCCGCCGAGATCGCCGCGACGAGGATGCCGCGAGCGGGGCGCGGTGCTCCCCTTCGGAGGAGCCACAGGCCGAGGCCGGCGGCCCATGTCTTGAAGAGGGCCGCACCGACCACCCCGACAGCAGACAGGGCCGCCCTCTGCCGAGACGCCGCGAGGACCGCCAGAGACGCTGCAAACATCACGAGGACGTCGTTCTGACCGAGCCACAGCTGGAGGGCCGTCACGCTGTTGAACAGCAGCGTGACGAGGGCGACGCCCGCCAGGAGGGGACGCTGCCACCAACTGAGCATGGCCCAGAGGGTGGCGATGACCGCGGCGACCGTCGCCCAGCACGCGGCGAGCGAGAAAACTGTCCACGGGACGATCGCCGACTCGAGGCTCCCGAAGGGAATCATGAGCCAGGCGAAGGGGGGCAGGTACACGTACCCTTCTGCGGAATAGACGCTCTGTCCCGACGCGGCGTACCGGGCAGCATCGACGAAAACCGCCAGATCGATCCCCGGGTCGCCCGCGATCGCGCTGCGAAACCGTTGCTCCGTGAGCAGCGCGCCGACGGCGAGGACCGCCAACCAGAGCACCGCGCGCACGATGTTCGATATGCGGTCGGACATGAGCGATCCCCGTTCTCGGTGCGTGGGTGAGCACCCGCGATTACGCTATCGGCCCGACGAGGTGCCGCGACACGTCGCACCATGGGGCGGTTCGCTTCAGGTTTGCGGCTTTCGCCGGCGTTGGTCGTCATGCCACTATGGAATCCGTCGCTCCACGGGGAGGAGCGCGCAGGCGTAGGGGGCCGCTCATCGAACTCTCGATCATCGTTCCGACGTTCAATGAGGCGCCCAGCGTGGCGGAGCTCGTGCGTCGCATCGAAGCCGCTGTCCGGGGGATCGACTGTGAGGTCATCTTCGTCGATGACAGCACCGACGACACCCCCGAGATCGTGCGTACGGTCGCAGCCACGGCGCAGCTACCCGTCCGACTCATCCACCGCGCTCGTCCTGTCGGCGGTCTCGGTGGTGCGGTGATCGACGGGTATGCCGCCGCAGCATCCGATCTATGTCTCGTCATGGATGGCGACCTGCAGCACCCACCGGAGAAGATTCGGGAGCTGTACGAGCGATTCCAGCGGGGAGACGCGGACGTCGTCATCGCATCACGCTACGTCGGCGGGGGGACAGCGGGTGGGCTCGCCGACCAGACCCGTGTGCTCGTCTCGAAGGCTTCGACCATGGTCACGCGGGCGATGTTCCCGGTGCGTCTGCACGACGTCACCGACCCGATGACCGGCTTCTACCTCATCGACCGGCGCGCGATCGACCTCGAGGGGCTGAGGCCTCGTGGGTTCAAGATCCTGCTCGAACTCCTGGCACGACAGAGCCTGCGCATCGCGGAGGTGCCCTTCGACTTCGCGGGCCGTCATGCCGGCGAGTCGAAGGCGTCGTTGCGTCAGGGTCTGCATTTCCTGACGCAGCTCGCGGCGCTGAGGTTCGGCAAGATGTCGTTGTTCGCGATCGTGGGCGGACTCGGCGCGGTGGCGAACGTGCTCATCGTCTGGCTCCTGACGGCGATGAACGTCGATTACATCGTCGCCGCGATCATCGCCGCAGAGCTGACGATCGTCGGGAATTTCATCCTCATCGAGCGATTCGTGTTTCACGACATGCGCGATCAGGCGTCGAGCGTGTGGTCACGGTTCGCGAAGTCGTTCGGCTTCAACAATGTCGAGGCCGTCATCCGGATTCCGATCCTGGCGCTCCTCGTCGAAAACCTGCACATCTCGAGCGTGCTCGCCACGGGGATCACGCTCGTCGTCGCCTTCTTCGCTCGCTTCGTGTTCCACTCCCTCGTCGTCTACGCGCCGATGAGGGCTGATGCCCGGGCCACGGCCTTCCGGCGGGCTGTCGTCAAGCTCGATGAGCAGGTCATGCAGCCGGGCGAACTCTAGCCCAGATGGTGCGGGATCTTTCGAGGACCACCGTGGTGGGCGAGCCGGGTGCGGTCTGAGTAAGGTGAGGGCTTGCGATCCGATCGGGGACGATCGCGAACCGGAGGGCGCATGACCTCGGACGACACGACGATCCAGCCCGTCGACGGACCGACCATCGCGGTCGCGCACGACTACCTGACCCAACGTGGCGGGGCCGAGCGAGTCGCGCTCGCGATCGCTCGGACGTTCCCCGGGGCTGCCTTGCACACATCGCTGTACGATCCGTCGGCGACATTCCCCGAGTTCGACTCGATCGATGTGCGCACGATGCCGGTGAACCGGTGGGGGTTGCTGCGTCGACACCATCGTCTGGCATTGCCCTTCCTCGCGCGGGCAGTTTCGGGTCATCACGTGGACGCCGATGTGCTGGTGGCTTCGTCGAGCGGCTGGGCTCACGGGATCCCCACCAGCGGACGGAAGATCGTCTACTGCCATGCGCCGGCCCGGTGGCTCTACCAGGCCGATCGATACGCGGGTGACCCCGGCTCTCGAGGACTACGGTCCCGTGCTGTCTCCGCTGCGACGTCGATCCTGGGCCCGGGGCTTCGGAGGTGGGACCAGGCCGCTGCGGCTTCGGCCGACCGCTATCTCGTCAACTCTCGCGTCGTCCAGGCGGCCGTTCGCGATGTATACGGGATCGACGCCGAGGTCCTCCCGCCGCCGCCCGCGCCGTTCGACCGCTCGGCCGTGCCCGAAGCGGTGCCGGGCATCGAGCGGCCCTTCGTGCTCTGTGTCGCGCGTCTTCTGCCGTACAAGAACGTCGACGTCGTGATCGAGGCGGTTGCCGCGGTGCCCGACATCGACCTTGTCGTGGTGGGCACCGGTCCCGATCACGCGCGCCTCGAGACACTCGCGCGTGCCGTCGGGGGGACGCATCTCCTCGGACGTGTCTCCGATGCCCGGTTGCGCTGGCTCTACGAGAACTCGTCGGGCCTGGTCGCGGCCTCCTATGAGGACTTCGGTCTATCGCCGCTGGAGGCGGCCTCATTCGGCAAGGCCACCATCGCCCTCCGTGACGGTGGCTACCTCGACACGGTCGAGGAGGGGGTGAACGGTGTGTTCTTCGACCGCGTGGATCGGGATGCCGTCAGCGCCGCTGTCGAACTGGCCATCTCCGCGGACTGGGATGCAGAACGCATCCGCGCCCATGCCGATACATTCTCCGAAGAGCGGTTCTCCAACCGGCTCAGGCAGATCGTCTCCGAGGAGATCGGTCGTGGCTGACCGCCCGGTCGCGCTCAGACCCTCTCGTGTCCGCTCCTCGCTACTCGCCGCGGTGTGCGCCGTCGGTTTCATCGCCCTCTACGCGACCGCGATTCTCACACCGTCGGGGCAAGCCTTGGACGCCGCGTCCCTCGGCACCTTCCCGGCGTTCCGCGGCGAGGGGTGGCTTGCCATATACGGAGCACGAGACCTCCTGCTTCTGGCCCTCTTGGGCGCTGCCGCTGTCGCGGGTGTCGAGTGCATCATCCGTCGTCGATGGGTTGCAGCGATCGCGGGCTGCGCGCTGATCGGAGCGACAGCGGTGGCCGGTATTCTCCTCAAGTCGGGCCTGCCCCGCCCTGATCTCGGTGAACAGGCGTATCTTTACCAGACCTTTCCGAGCGGGCACGCTGCCGTCGCGCTGGCCGCCGTCGTGGCGACCATCTGGTTCGGACCGCGCTGGTTGCGCCCGATCGTAGTTCTGGTCATGGGATCGGTCGCCGTGTTCATCGCGATGGCTTCGCTGCTGTCCTTCGCCCATCGCGCGAGTGACATCCTCGGTGGCGCGCTGATGGTGGGTGCCTTCGCCGGAGCCACGTCGGCGATTCTCGGTTCGCAGCGCGTCCGGTTTCCGAGCGCGCGTGCCGTGGTTTGTCTTCTCGGGAGCGGGAGCGTTCTCGTCGGTGCGGCCCTCTACGCGCTGGCGCTGGCGGTGCTGGCGGCAGGTCTCGCCGGAACCATACCGATCCTCGACGTGATCGCCTCGTCAGTGACACTGACGGTGGGCGGCGTCATGGCGGTGGTGCTGGCCGATCAACACCCCATCCGAACGGCCGCAACATCGTAGCGGGGATCTCCAGGGTACGTATGGTTGTATTAGTGGGCGTTCTCGCGCGTGTGCTTGAGAACGGAGGGGGCTAGGGACTTAGGTGACACTTCGACAGGTCTTGGACGTGCTGTGGAAGCGCAAGTGGACGATCGTCGCGGTGATCGCCATCGCACTTGTCACCGCTGTCGCGTACCTGCAGCTGCGGACCGTCTCGTACCAGAGCGCGGGAATCGTCCGACTGAATTCCGCCGTGACGCAGGCGGCTCTCGCGGGCGAGATCGGTGGCATATCGGTCGAACTCGATGCGGACGTCGTGACGTCGGCCGCTGTTCTCGATCCGGCTGCGGCCTCGCTCGGAGATACCTCGGACGAGCTTGCTTCGGCGGTCCTCGTCGAGGCAACGAGCGACGAACGACTCGTCCGAATCACCGTCTCGGCCCAAGGACCCACTCCCGACGTGGCCCAGTCGCGAGTTCAGGCCGTCCTGGTCTCCTACCAGGCCTACGTCGACGCACAAATGGCATCCGCGCTCACCTCCCTGCAGGATCGACAGCAGGACGCGATCGCCGAGGTTCGCAATATCCAAGCCCAACTGGAGGCGGCCCCCGGCGATCCGATCGCCAACGTCAACCTGGCTACCGAGCTGTCAAAGATGACGTCTGCGACCGGTGCCATAGAGGTGCTCACAAACGCCGGAACGAGTAATACGACGGTGGTCGCTGGGCCCTATCCCGGGGAGCTGACGGTACCCACCCCTCTCGTCATCTTGTCGCTCGCGCTGCTGACGGGTCTCGTCATCGGGGTCGCCATCGTGCTCATCCGCGACCAGTTCGATGACCGGCTCCGAGGCGAGGACGAAGTGGAAGCGCTGACGGGTGTGCGATCCATCGGCGAGCTCAGCTGGGACCGCAAGCTCGGCCGGTTGGACCCGCCATTGCCGGTGGCGCACAACGAGCGGACGGACCTCAGCGAACGTTTGCGGACGCTGCGTTCCAATCTCGCCGTTTCTCTGCCGGCAAGAGGGGCGGCTTTCGTTGTGACGAGCGTGGAGCCGGGCGACGGCAAGTCCTTCGTCTCGGCGAATCTCGCCCTCGCATGGGCGAGAGGTGGCAAAAAGGTCGTTCTGGTCGGTGGAGACCTGCGGCGACCGAATCTTGATCGTTACTTCGGTGACGCGGCTGACGGTGAAGGCCTCAGCGATATCCTCGAAGAGCACGAAGACGGCGCTGACCTCGCGGTCGGGTCGGTCGAGTCTCGGCTCAACTCGACCCGGTACCGAAGGCTCACGATCCTGCCTTCGGGCGCGGAACCTGCAGAGCCGGCGGACCTGTTCGCAACGCCGATCTTGGGAAGCCTGATCCTTCAGCTTCGGACGCTCGCGGATATCGTCATCATCGATTCCCCGCCGGCGATCGGAATCACAGATGCCGCGCTGCTCGCGGCACATACCGATGGCGCGATCGTCCTGGCGTCCGCGAACCGCACGGACCGCGGGCGCCTGGTAGAGACGATCGACGCGCTGCGTGCCGCGGGCACGGAGGTCATCGGCGTCGTCGTCAACCGCAGTCGCCGCAAGCTGCCGAAGTCGTACGCGAGTTACTACCTCGCGGACGAGAAGGATGTGTCGCGCACTCCGTCGTTATCCCCGGTCCCGTCGATGGCCGTCGCCGTGTCCCGGAGCGAGATGGATGACGATGAGGCGCCGTTGAGGCGCGGTCGAGTCGGGACGGGTGTAATGGCGGACGACGGGCAGTTCGACGAGGACTTCCCCGATGAGAGCTTCGACGACTTCGATGAATTCGACGACGACGATGACCTCGCGGCCGAGGAGTCCTCGACGGGCGACGCTCCGGAGCATGTCGATACCGAATCGGATCTCTCCGAACCCGACGATCGGGGCGATTCAGCCGCACCGTCTCGAGACACCCGGAACCCTCGAGTCCGTGAATAGGGGCATGCAGAGTCACGCGTTCCCCGTCAGGTCACCGGACCCCGAACCGGGCATCGCTCATGTTCTGATCGTGTGCCACGCAAACCAGTGCCGCTCTCCCTATGCGGCCGCGATCGCGCGTCAACGCGCGGGGGAGGGGTCCGCCCGTTTCGCATCGGGAGGACTCATCCGGGGTGGTCGTCCGATGCCGGAAACCGGTCGCCTCGTCGCGCCCCAGTACGGGCTGGACTTCGAGGCGCATCGCAGCCGGGAGGTGGACCTCCATGACTTCGGCGGATTCGATCTCGTGTTGGCGATGGCGAGGGAGCAGGCGCGCGAACTCGTGGTCGCGGACCCGGACGCCTGGCCGCGGATCTTCACGGTGAAGCAGTTCGCCCGATGGATCGAGAAGAACCCTCGTCCACCAGGGGTCGACCTCGGCCCCTGGCTCGACACCGTGGCCGCAGATCGACCTCGCACGTCTTTGATCGGATCGGATGACGCCGATGACGTGGCGGATCCGGTCGGTCTTCCGGCCGCGGCATGGCACAGCATGATCGCCGAGGTCACCGCCAACATCCAGGTGATCATCGACGGAATCTCGAGCGTCCGCTAGGGGCGTGAGACGCGGTCCAGCGTTGACCGCAGTTGCCCCCACGCCCATCCCCAGGTGCGGGCTTCGGCGCGAGCACGCGCGGAAGCGGCGAGCCGAGCGCGCTCGCCCGAGTCGGAAGCGAGATGATCGAGCGCCTCGGCGAGGGATCCGGGATCATCCGGGGGGACGATGATGCCGGCATCGCCGATGACATCGGGGATACCTCCGGTCCGAGCCGCGATCACGGGGAGCCCGGTTGCGAGCGCTTCACCGGCGGTGAGCGCGCTCGGCTCCGCCCACCGGGAGGGCACGATGAAGACGTCGGCTGTCCTGAGCAGTTCCGGGACTCGAGCCCGGTCCGCGAACCTCTCGAAGACGACGGGACCACGCACGTTCGCCGCGTGCTCCCGCAGGGAGGACTCATAGGCGGTCAGGGGGGCCTCCCGGTCGAAGCCGGCGCTTCCGACGATGACGATTTCGATGTCGTCGCGCTGCAGCCGGGAGGCAGCCTTCAGAAGGATGTCTGCTCCCTTCTCCGGTACTACTCGGCCGACGAACATGACGCGGAGACGGGTCCCCGAGGTGGTCTGCGCCGCCGGATGGAAGGTATCGATGTCGACGCCATTCGCGACGACATGCACGCGAGCGGCGAGGTCACGAGGCAAGCGTGCGACTGTTCGGTCGGCAAGGAATTCGCTCACGCACACGATCGCACGCACGTCCCCGAGGGAACGCCGGGCCTCCGCGTGTCCGATCGTCCGGAGGATGTCGTTGTGGGCATACAACACGACGTCGTGCTCCTGCGCCCTCAGCAAGCGCGGCAGAGCAGGTGCGTTGTGGGCGAGCACGATCGACCGCTCGATGCCCTTCATGACATCGGCGAGCGGCTGGAACGCACGCGAGGCGGATGGTCGGGGAAGCCCCAAGGTTCCCAGGGCGGCGTCCACCGCACGAGCCGCGCGACCAGGATAGGGCGCTCCCTCGTACTCTCGGATCGCAGCGGAGGGATAGCGTGGCTGGAAGGTCGCCGCGTCGAGGAGAACGGTGTGTTCGGCATCCTGCGCCCGCGTCGCGGCTCCCGCGAGCCCGTGCACCACTGTCGGGATCGCCGACCCCGTTCGAGGAGAGAAGTGATCTCCCGGTGTAATCGCGTGGACGACGGGATTCACCGGGTGCGGACCCCTCGTGTACGCCGCCAGACGGTCTGCACGGGGTGAGGGGCGCGGACAATACCCTCGGCGCGATCGCGCTCCTTCACCCCGTAGCAGATCCCCGCGACGATCCACAGGAGCGAGGCGTGACCCGCGACCCAATAGAGGTCGAGCTGACCTTGCGCGAGACGGGCGACGACGGTTGCCAATCCGATCGTTCCGTACACGGGATCCATGCGCCACAGCAGCCAGATCGCCGCCCCGAACATCCCGAGGAAGCCGACGAGTCCGAGGATTCCCGTCGTCGTGAGGACCTCGAGTTCGGCGTTCGGGGGTTGGAAGCCGCTGTATCCCGTATGCCCGGTCGTCCACCAGCGATGCCCGACACCGTAGATCGGGGACATGAGCCAGACGGCCACGGAGTCGACATACCAGAGCAGGCGTTGTGAGGCGGAGTTGAACGGGTTGTCCTCGGTGAGCTGCTCGACCACGGCCAGGTAGATGAACCACGCGGTGGGGACCAGCAGGAGCGGCATCCACCGCGAGCGCTTCCCGTTGTGGAACCGCGGGCGCGTGCCGATGATCAGCACGCCGATCAGCGTCCCGACGAGGGCCTGGCGAGAGGACAGCATGCCGAGACCGCAGAGACCGAAGGCTGCGTACGCCCAGATCGGTCTCCAACCCATCCACGGGGGATTGGCGAACGCGATGATCGCGCCGTACATCAGGAAGGCGCCGATCGCGTTCTTGTGCCACGGTCCGACATAACCGCCGCCACCTGTCAGGTTCGAGGCGATGGCGAAGAGCGCCATGACGGAGCACAGGATGACGAACAACGAGAGAGCGAGCCTCGCCTTGCCCTCCCGACCGATCACGAAGCCGACGAGGGCGGCGCCGATGACGAGCAGCACCTCGTGCGCCCACTCGACGTAGTTCTCGGTGTAGCGGTTGAGCACCAGTTGGGGCAGCGTCAACGCCAGGTAGAACGCGCCCGCCCAGAGCAGCGGCTGCAGCGTCTTCACTCCACGGCCCCGAATCATGAGGAGCGCGACGATCATCGCCAGCCCGAGGGCGAGATCCGCGACGCTCATCGGGCCCGCGCGCACGAAGACGAGGACGCTCGCCAGGAAGCCGATGACCAGAACATACGTCAGGTCGATGAACGCGATGGCCAGCAGCAAGAGGACGATCGCGACAGGGACCGCAAGCTCGGGGTAACGTCCGCTCAGGTATCCGGCGAGCACACCCGCTGCGGCGATCGCCGCGATGCCCGCCGCTCCCCGCACGACGGTGGGAACCGTACCGGAGGGGAGCAGGGTGCGCACGTCCCCATGGTACGGAGCGGAGACGGATTCCGCTTGGCCGCATGCTGCTCGTGCGGATGTGGTGTGATCGATGTCGGAGTACGGGTTGGCAGAGGGAGGGGCGCGGACGTGCAACACAACACCGAGCCGGTCTCGGTGCTCGTCGTGTCCCACACGGGCGAGCTCGGCGGCGCCGAGCGTGCCCTCCTGCGGTTGCTCGCGGCAGCCGATGGCCGATTCGAGATCCGGGTCCTGACGATGGCCGACGGAAGTTTCGCGAACGAAGTGCGTGCGGCGGGCTTCCCGGTCAGCGTGCTGGACGGCGGCGATGCTGTTCGTGTGACCCGCGCTCAGGTCGCATCTCTCGGAGGAGCCGCCGGCAACTTCTTTGGCACGCTGTCGCTCGCTCGGAGGCTGCGACGCGCCATTCGAGAGATCGCACCGGATCTCATCGTGGCCAACTCGCTCAAAGCCGCCGTGCTCGTGGGAGTCGTCGCGGGTCGGCGACGCTGGGTGTGGCACCTCCACGATCGCCTGGCCTTCGACTATCTCGCCGCGCCGATCGTCATCGCGCTGCGGCTGCTCGCACGGATCGGGCCGCGTCGCATCGTGGCGAACTCCATCGCGACGGCCGCCACGGCGGGGCGTCTGCCCGCCGGCCGTGTCGCCGTTGCGTACCCAGGGCTCGAGGAATCCGCATTCGCGCGTCCGAAGCGCTCGCCGGGCCGCGGACCGGTCGGGATCGTCGGGCGCGTCGGAGCGACGAAGGGCCAGAAGCAGTTCGTCGAGGCTGCGGAGCGCGTTGCACGTGTGTATCCGAGGTTGCGGTTCCGCATCGTGGGGACAGCGCTCTTCGAGGACGCTCCGTACGCGTCCGCGCTCACCCAGCAGATCGCGCACTCCGAGATCTCCGACCGCGTCGAGCAAGCGGGCTGGTCCGATTCACCCGCGACGGAGTTCCGACGGCTCGGCCTGCTCGTCCATGCTTCGCCCGTTCCCGAGCCGTTCGGACAGGTGATCGTCGAGGCGCTTGCGGTGGGGACCCCGGTCGTTGCGACGGACGGCGGCGGCGTAGGCGAGATCCTCGACCCACGACGGGAGTCGACCGTCATCGCGGATGGAGTCCGCCGGGGCGCATACGGTCTGCTCGTGCGCCCCGGAGACGCAGGAGCACTCGCTGTCGCGATCTCGTGGATGCTCGAGCATCCCGGTGACTCTGCCTCCATGGTTCGAGGAGCTCACCGGGATATCCGTGATCGCTTCTCGATCGAACGGACGTGGTCGGTCGTCGCACGCGTGTGGCTGGAGGCGCTCGGCCGCGGAGACTAGGGCGTCCCCACCCCGGCCCGACGGTCGCGGCGACGCCCGTCCCATCCCGCCCAGACCCCGGCCGCGAGGCCTGCCAGTTCGACTGCGGAGCGACTGAGGATCACGGGTGCCGTCAGCCGCCGCGTCAGGGAGACTCTCGCGCCGTCCTCATCGACGCCGCGCAGCATGAACCGGGCAACTTGCGCGTAGTAGTGCCGCTGCTGGCGGAGCGCGGTCCGGCCGTACCGTGGCAGGTACGCGCTTCGCCATCCGAAGACACGGGCCAGGAGCATGACATGGTTGCGACGCGAATAGTAGAGGTAGCGGCGGTCGAAGCGCTTGCCGCCGATCTGGTACGGAGCCGCGACATGCCGGACCAGAACGGCAGGGTCGAAGATGAGTCGTAGCCCCGCGGCACGAAGCCGCAGGCAGGTGTCCGACTCCTCGCGCAAGCAGGTTCCGGGGTAGTTCCCCCGGATGCCGCCGTGTTCGAGCAGAACGGCCCGACGGTACGTCTGATTCGCTCCCAGGAAATGGTCGACGTCGATCCGTCGCCCGGGGTTCGCGGCGAAGTAGCCGGTGATATCGCCATTCGGCAGAAGCCGCCCGATCGAGGCCAGTCCCACCGCATCTTCACCCGGGATGCCGTTGTCGGCCCTCCCCCCGACGCCGGCGACCGAAGGGTCTGCGTACGCAGCGACGAGACGGTCGATCCAATCCTCGGCGACATAGGCGTCGTCGTCGATGAAAGCGATGATGTCGCCGGTCGCCGCAGCGAGGCCGATCTGACGGGACTCCGACATCGTGCCCTTGCCGAGATCGTTGCGCAGGTACAGGACGTCGGGGTGATCCGAGGCGATCAGGTCGCGCGTCCGCGTGTCCGGCGAGCCGTCGACCGCGATGATCTGGTGCGGCGCCGTTTCGAGATCGCGGAGATGGCGGATGCACTCCGCGATGTAGTCCGGGCGGGCGTACGTGATGATGACGACGGAAACCGTGGTCTGCTCGGGATTCATTCGGGTCTCCTCCATCGGTCTGCGGGGGCGTCCGCGGTCACGGCTCGCAGGACATCCTCATAGGAATTCGAGACCGCGCGCCACGAGAATCGTTGCGCCGATGCGCGCCCGGCGCTCCCGAGCCGCCGCTGTACGACCGGTTCGGATGCTACGCGAATCAGCAGGCGTGCGAGTTCGGTAATGTCGCGGGGCTCGAAGAGGAGACCGTCCACATCGTCGGTCACGAACTCCGGTGGCCCCCCGTGCTTCGTCACGATGACCGGTATGCCGGACCTCCAGCCTTCGAGCACGACGATTCCGAACGCCTCGACGCGACTGGGGACGACGTGAGCGACCGCGCCGTCCAGGAGAGCCCGGATCTGCGCTCGCCGTTGGGATCCGACGAAGTGCACGTGTTCCGCCACCCCCAATCGGGCAGCGAGCTCCTCCAGCGGCCCCCGCTCGGGGCCGTCCCCGGCGATGACGAGATCGACACCAGCAAGCGCGGGGTCCGTCTGGGCCTCCGCATAGGCGCCGACGAGGTGATGGAATCCCTTGTTCTCGACGAGCCGTCCCACGCCCGCCAGGTAGCGAGCGGGAAGCTGGGCGTCCACGGGTTCGCTCGACAGGTCCAGGTCGATGCCGTTCCCGACGACGGTCGGGGGCACGGATGGGCCGAAACGAGCGAGGTCTGCGGCAGCGAACCGTGAGCAGGATACGACGGCCGCCGCGCGCGCGAGGGTGCGCCTCAGCGATCGGCGCATCAACGCCGACGCGTCGAACGCACCGTGGGCGTCCATGAACGTCTCGCCGTGATTGCTGTAGATCAGCGGCGTGTTCGTGCGGCGCGCGAGAAGCGTCGCGTAGGGGCCGTTCGCCCCGAAGCACTGGATGACGATGACATCGGGTCGGTCCAGGCGGTAAGCCCTTCGCCAGGCGCGCCAGGCCCGCGGAGCAGACACGGCCCAACTCAGAAGCCCGCGCAACGAACGGTTGGGCAGCGGAGTGGGCAGATAGCGCAACGGCGTCCCGTCGTCGTCCGCCGGGGTGGCATCGCCTTGATCGACGGCCCAGATGGTGACCGCGTGGCCGTTGGAGCTCAGTTCGTGAGCAAGGAACGAGACGTGCTCCTCGACGCCTCCCACGCGGGGGAGGAAGGAGCTCGTCGCCAACGCGATCCTCATGTCGGCTCGACGATCGTTCCCGGGTCGTGCCGCAGCAGAGTCGTCAGCGCGCCCGCCGCGACATCCCAGGTGAAACGAGCGGCCTGCGCCGTTGCGGCCTCTTTCGCGGCGTCCAGCATGTCCTGGTCGGTCGCCAGCGACTCGAGCGCGCGTGCGACGCTCGTCGCGTCCGGTTCGACGATGATCGCCGCGTCCCCGACCCATTCGGCGACACCCCCGAGCGGAACAGCGACGACGGCGCACCCGGAAGCCATCGCCTCGAGCCCTGCCATGAGGAACGGGTCGGGAACCAGGGGGAGGACGCAGGCGACGTCGAACGCGCGCAGTGCCTCCGGAACGTCCTGTGCGGGTATCCAGCCGGTGAACGTGCCGCCGGCGCGGCCCACGGCGTCCTCCAGCGCCCGCATGTAGTCATCCACTGCGCTCTCGTCGTAGCCGAACGTGCGCCGACCACCGATGATGGTCAGCGAGATGTCCGTGCGCCCGGCGGCGCGAAGCGCGGCCACGGCCTCAGCCGCCACCAGAAAGCCCTTATTGGGGTCTATCCGCCCATGGCAGACGACGCGCATCGGACCGGGCGCGCGCTCCGACGGCCCCGGGTGGAAACGGGCGGTGTCGACACCGTTGTGGATCACGGAGATGCGAGCGGGATCGAGCTCCTGCTGCTCGGCGGTCCACCGGCGCACGGCATCGCTCACCGCGACGATCCGGACCGTCGCGGGCAGGTCGCGCAGGGCCCTCGCCGGGGGACCCACGAGATAGTTGTGCAGCCAGAGCACAACGGTGCGCCCCGGATGATGCCGTGCCAACAGCCCGGCGAACTGAGGGTCGTTGGCTACGACGACCGCGTCGGGATTCGTGTCGGTGAGGACCTGCGCGACCTCTCGCAGATACCGTGGTCGCCACGCGCCGCGTGCTCGCCGGATACGTCCGCACGCGGCGTACCACGCCCGTCGGGCGATCGGGAGGTCGCCGGTACCGGCCAGCCAGTCGACTCGGCCATCCGAATACGGAGTTGGTGATTGCGAGCGTGGGCTGATCACCGATGTCGATGTGTGCTGTCGATCGAGAGCTATCACCAGTTCTCGGGTGACGGTCGCGATCGCACCGCCCGACGTGGAGTAGCGCTCGTCCTCCGGAAGTACGAACGTGATGTCGATCGGCGTCACGGTCCGCCCCTCAGTGTCTCCCACGTCTGCTGCCACGAAAGCTCGTTCGCACGCTCGCGCGCGCGTGACGCGAGATCCGCCCGTCGCTGGGGGTCGTCCAGCAGTGCACTCAGCACGCGCGCCAACGCGGACGGGTCCTCGCGGGGGAACAGCACACCGGCATCCATGACGAGCTCCGGCGAGCCGCCGGTTGCACTGACGACGACAGCTCTTCCGAGAGCCAGACCTTCGAGAGTGGTCAAACCGAACGGTTCATCCCACCGCGAGGGGACGACGTGGATGTCCGTCGCCGCGATCGCACCGGGAACGCTCTTGCGAGGGAGGTGGCCCAGGCGAACGACCTCGATTCCCGCGTGCTTCAGCTCCTCGGTCTGCGCGTCGATCAGCCGGCTGTACGGGCCCCCGTCCGACCGACCCCAGTTGGTGTCCCCGACAAGCTGGACTCGGAAGTCCCGGCGGGACTCCGCGAGTTCCAGACAGGCGGCCAGCAGGACATCGACGCCCTTCTCGACCGCCACTCGTCCCACGAAGCCGATGGTCGTGAGATCACCGGTCGGCAAGGGAACGGCTTCGCCGAACGAAGCGCCGTTCAAGACGTGTGAGACGCTCAACGGCGTCAACCCATACGCTGCCTCGACCGCGCGGGCAAGATACCGGCTGACCGCCACCGATCGGATGTTGCTCGCGGCGAATCTCCGCCGGAATCGGTCTCCTGCGAGTTCCAGATTGTGGAACCAGTGCACGACGTGTGCGGAGGGAAACGCGTGGGCGAGGGCGACCGCGACCTCCGGATCGTTGTTCACGATGATCTGCCGGGCGTCGAGCGCGCGCAGCGCCGCACGGACATCGTGGGCGTATTCGCGCTGGTCCGGGCGGGCCCAACCGTCGACGCGGCGGCGCGCGCGTCGGATCTGTTCTCGGATGCGGCCGTGCGGGCCGCTCTTCGAGGGCACGTAGACGAGGGGGTACCCGGTGATCGGTGATCCGGGCCCTTTGCGCGAGATCACGGTCGGCGCACCTTCACCGGCTACGCGAACGACTTCCAGGATGCAGGTCGCGATGGCGCCGCTGTGCGATGTCGTGTAGGTCTCGCGGCTGTTGTTCACGATGACCGTGCCGCTGCTCAATCGAACTCTCCCCGCCAGTAGCGCTGCTGTGGGGGAAGCGAAGTCAATCGGTATCGTTCGGTGGGTTTCGCGAAGGGCGTCGCGACGACGGCGGCGATGGGGTGATCCTGTCGAGTGCGCCATCGCTCCAGCTCGCGCGCGTAGTAGTCGGCGTGCGCCGACCATGCGGACTTGCGCTCCATGTAGTCCTGGCTGCGCACCCGCGAATAGTGCCGGATGCCGGCCTCGACCGGGATCACGCGATGCACGACGGCGTCACGGGCGTGGAGGGGGCTTGTCGAATCGGGACGGAAGTCCGTTCGGTACAGCGCGACCTCCGCCTGACGTGCGTGGACGAGTCGGCTGCCTGCGCGGACGGCCATCGGCGCTGGGTAGTGCGCGTAGGGACGCCACCACCTCGTCGATGTCTCGAGGAGTCGGCCGCTGCTCGATCGACCCATGAAGTAGCGAGACGGGTAGTCGAGGCCGCCGGCACCATGTCTCTCGGCCTCCTCTATGCAGGCGACGAAGGTCTCCAGATTCCCGACGACCTCGTCGCTGTCGAGCTGGATGACCCAGTCGGCGTCCACGGATGCCCGTCGGAGCGCCTGGGTTCGCTGAAGTGTCTCGGCCTCGAGCGCGTGAATATCGGGTCGGGCGAATGACCCGGGTGCGAAGTCGAGCTTGCCTGCGGAATCGATACGGCGTAGTCGTCGCAAGCACTCCTCGACGGGGATGGGTCCGCCTGACCACGATGTGGCGTTCTCGTCGTACGAGACGACGAGGCGATCCACGACGTCGTAGTAGGACAGGACGCTCTCCTCGATCCACCAGGGGTCGGCGGCGAGGACGTATCCCGTCAGACGCACGTACTCTCCTCGGTGTGATGTGTGATCTCGCGCTCGCGCTCGGCCACACGCACATCGTATGCCTCGCCGTGGAAACGTGCCCGTCGCGGATCCCGGAGGAATCAGTGCAACTCGTGCGATGCTATCGTTGATCGGCGTGCGCTCAGGTTGCTCCGGGGCCGCGGTGGCATCTTATTGGGGGATCAGAGCCGAATGGTTGACAGCGCGATCACTGTGTCCGACCTGTCGAAGTCGTACCGCATTCAGGTGGCGGGTGAACATGTCGACCGCATCACGACTGCGGTCATCAACCGCATCCGTCATCCGCTGACTCGGACGCACTTCGAGGACTTCGAGGCGCTGCGGGACATGTCTTTCGAGATCCCGTGGGGCGAAGCCGTCGGCATCGTAGGTCGCAACGGAGCAGGCAAGAGCACGCTGCTGAAGCTGCTCACCCGGATCACCGCGCCGACCGGCGGCATCATCGACCTCGGAGGACGAGTCGGCTCGCTGCTCGAGGTCGGAACAGGCTTCTCCGGGGAGCTGACGGGACGCGAGAACATTTATCAGAACGGCGCTCTGCTGGGCATGGGCCGCAAGGAGATCAAGCGTCGGTTCGACGAGATCGTCGACTTCTCGGGGGTTGAGAAGTTCCTGGACGTACCGGTGAAGCGCTACTCGTCGGGCATGTACGTGCGACTCGCGTTCTCGGTCGCGGCGCACCTCGACACCGAGATTCTCGCCATCGACGAGGTTCTCGCCGTGGGCGACGCCGAATTCCAAGCCAAGTCGCTCGCGAAGATGCGCGACGTCGCGCGTGACGGTCGCACCGTGCTCTACGTGAGCCATCAGATGAACACTGTGACGGCGCTCTGCACCTCGGCGATGTTCCTCGACAAGGGCACGCTCGGCTATTACGGCACCGTCGACGGGGCGATCAAGCACTATCGCGACACGTTCGAGAAGTTCCAGCTCGAGCAGTTGGATGCGCACAAGCGTCCAGGTTCCGGACAGCTACGCCTTTCGCGCGTCGCCGTGACCGAGCAGACGCAAGAGCCTGACGACGACAAGGTCATCGAGTTCACGGTCGGGCGCAACGTGGATGTGGTCGGCAAGTACTTCGTGTCGGCGCACATCACCGACGTCAACGGTGCGGTCGTCGTG
Source organism: Microbacterium sp. C448 (assembly GCF_000582705.2). Lineage (NCBI taxonomy): Bacteria > Bacillati > Actinomycetota > Actinomycetes > Micrococcales > Microbacteriaceae > Microbacterium > Microbacterium sp. C448. The sequence goes on along the minus strand of NZ_HG779672.1, from coordinate 36,378 downwards.
CAGTGCGATTCCCGCCTGACCGGCCAGTGGTTCGACCCGTCGGACGAGCAGTCGGGCGTGCTCCGGATCAAGAACCTGTGGCTCAAGCCCGGTCGGTACACCGTCGACGTGTTCGTCTGCCAGTCGGGTGTCTTCGACGCATGGGAAGGTGCCGACGTCATCGAGGTGATCGAGCACAGCCCGTATCCTGAGCTCACCACCGATGACGCACTCGCGCACGGGATGGTGCTCGCCGACTTCGAGTTCGAGGCCCGTTGATGAACCGCACGATCGTCACTCCTCCGGGCAAGTTCAACATGCCGAACTGGCGTGAGCTCTGGGCTGCCCGCGAGATCGCGTTTCGCTTCGGCCAGAAGGACATCCTGCTCCGCTACCGTCAGACGGCGGTGGGCGTTGCCTGGGTGTTCGTGCAGCCTCTCGTATCGGCCGGCGTCTTCACGATCGTCTTCGGCGGTATCGCCCAACTGCCCAGCGGCGGAGTGCCCTACTTCATCTTCGCCTTCGCCGGGCAGTTGGGCTGGAACCTCTTCAGCAACATCGCAAACGGTGCGGCATCGTCTCTCGTTGCCAACCAGTCGCTCGTTTCCAAGGTGTTCTTCCCCCGGCTGATCGTGCCGTTGTCCGGGCTGATCTCGATCATGCTCGACTTCCTCATCGCCTTCGGTCTCTTCGTCGTGCTGCTGTTCGCCTTCCAGATCAATCCCGGTTGGCCGATCCTCGCGCTTCCGCTGTGGGTACTGCTGACAGCGGTTCTCGCCATGGGAATCGGCCTCGCGGCTTCGGCGGGGATGGTCAAGTACCGCGACGTCGCATACTTCCTGCCCTGGGTCTTCCAGGTGCTCATGTATGGCTCGCCCATCGCGTATTCGCTCGAAGCCGTGCCGCCTGACCTCCTCTGGCTCTTCAATATCAACCCGATCACGTGGCTGATGGAGGGCTATCGCTGGTCGCTCCTCGGGCAGTCCGCCCCGGAACTCTGGCAGGTGTTGAGTCTCATCGGCGCAGCGCTCGTCAGCATCGTCGTGGGACTGATCATCTTCCAACGCGCGGAGCGTGCGTTCGCGGACATCATCTAGGCGCGCCGGTGGCGGCGGAGGGCGCTCCTTTGCGCATCGCGATGATCTCGTATTACCTGCCCAGCGGCAGCAAGATCGGCGTTGGCTATCAAGCCCACGAGTTGGCGAACGCCCTCGTCGCGAACGGGCACCATGTCGACATGTTCTCGGCTTGTCTGCCGGTCGATGGGGCGCTGTACGGCCATCGTGAGATCAAGCTGTCGGGGAGTCTCCAGACCTTTCGATTCGCGCGCGCGCTCCGACGCGTCGATTTCGTCTCGTACGACGTGATCCACGCCCACGGCGACGACTACTGGTTGTGGCGCCGCCGCGTGCCCACCCATGTGCGCACCATGCACGGCACCGGGTTCGAGGAAGCCCTGCGCATCCCGGGGTTCAAAGAGAAGCTGCGGATGCTCCTGCTCGGCCTGACCGAGGTGCTCGCTTCGCTCGTCGCGGACGCTACCGTCGCCGTTTCGCCGCAGACGAGACGATGGATGCCCTGGGTGCGGCGGGTCATCCCGAACGGTGTCGACACGGGGCGTTTCCGGCCAGACCCGGCGAGGCGGGCCGGCGCTCCCACCGTCCTCTTCGTTGGCACATGGGGCAACCGCAAGCGCGGGAGCTCGCTCGCACAGGTGTTCCAGCGCGATGTCCTTCCCGCGCTCCCCGACGCCCGGCTCGAGATGGTCTGCCGTGACGCACCGGACGACCCCGGGCCGGGCATCACTGTGCTCGGGGAGCTGACGGATGCTGAGCTCGTCGAGGCGTATCAGCGGGCATGGGTGTTCTGTCTCCCGTCGGAGTACGAGGGGTTCGGCATTCCGTATGCCGAAGCGATGGCGTGCGGCGTGCCCGTGGTCGCGACACCCAACGTCGGTGCGCGGTATGTCACCGATGAGGGTCGGGCGGGCGTGCTCAGTGACCTCGATTCGCTGGGTGGCGCGCTTCTTCGAATGCTGACGGAGGACGACGAGCGCGCGAGACTCGCGGAGGTGAGCCGTGAGCGGTCGCAGACATTCGCCCTCTCATCGGTTGTCGCGGCGTATGAGGCGGTCTACCGTCGGGAGCGCTGAGCCCGGCGGCTGGGTCGGAACCGCGCGTCTCGCTCGGTTGGTCGATCGGGTGCTGAATCATTCGTGGTGCGCGGGCGGATACGGTGTTCGTGCGTCACCGGAAGCATGCGCTCGGCCGTCGCTCGTGGCGGCAGGCCGCCCGTCCTTGTCATGGGATGATGGCGCGCGGGCGACGGGTGTGCGTACTCTGTTGGCCGACTACTGGAGACGCGAGGGGAAGCCCGTGACGTACTACATTCTTCTGCTGCTGGCGAAGCTCATCCCCGGTAGCACTCGTCGACAGCGGTTCGTTGCCGCGGTGCGTCAGCGGTTCAGCGTGAGGGCTATTATCGACGCGGCCATAGCAGAGCAGCGCGCGTCACTCGAAACTTTGATCTACCGCACCCAGCTGGCCGAGGCTCCTGTGACCATGACCGTAGACCAGACCCTGGATGCTCTGATCGACGGCAAGTCGATCGCCCGCTTCGGCGCAGGGGATTTGTCGACGATGGATGGCTGGTTCGAGATGTTCCAGACCCCCGGGGTCGAGCTGACCCGACGTCTGCGAGAGGTACTCGTGTCAGACGAGAGCGATCTGCTGGTCGCGATCCCGAGCTTCGCCTATGAACTGAGCCCCGAACTTCCCGAGGGCATGCGGGACTATTTCCTGCGCTGGGCACCCCACCTGCGCCGGATTCTTAATCCATATCTGCGAACCAGCAAGAGGTACGCGGCCACGGAGGTGTCGCTGGGACACAGCACGTTTGGACCGGGGTTCGACCGCCGCGCCTACTTCGAGAGGTGTCGGCAGATCTGGGACGGCGCGCCGGTCGTCCTCATCCATGGCGAAGGCATCTTCGACGGCTTCACGCATGACATCTTCGACAACGCAGCCTCAGTGGATCACATCCTGGCACCGAGGCAGGACGCGTTCGACGAGTACGACGACATCCTGCGCCGCGCTTCGCTGGCGCCGAAGGATAGCCTCATGATCGCGATACTGGGCCCCACCGCGACCGTACTCGCCTACGATCTCCACCGCGCCGGTTACCGTGCCCTCGACCTCGGCCACATCGCGAAGTCCTACGAATGGTGGCGGAACGAAAGGACAGCGGCGACCGAGGAGTTCTTCGCCGCGGACTGAGGAGACGGACTCGCTGAATCCGCGGGCCGTTCCGTCTGCAGCCGGTCTACCTATGCCCGCGTCTCGCGCAGTCTTTGAATGACCGCGTCGGCCGGTGCGAGCGGCGCGAATCGCAGCGCCCAGAGCACGTCGGAGGCTGCTGATCCCCAGCGCCTCGCGCGTGCCTCCGCGCGTGCGTGCCGGAGCGATCCCCACCATGCATAACGGCCATTGGCGCGGAGGCTTTCGCGGTGCGCAGAGACGAGTGGTGCATCGCCGCCGGCTTGTGCGCGTCTGAGATGGGCGCGCACGATGCGGTCGATCGAGCGGGTGAGCTCTCGGTGACGAGAGGTCGTGTTCGCTCCGTGCAAGCGATAGTCGAAGAGCGTCTCGGGCGAAAACACGAAATCGCCACGCTCAGAGAGACTCAGGACGAGATCGAGGTCTTCAGCGAGGCGCAGTTCGACGTCGAAGCCGCCGACCGCCTCGAAGTCGGCGCGACGGATCATGAGGTTGCCCAGCAGGATCCCGGTGCGCCGCCGCGCGACGTCGAATCGATCGCGCACGGCGGTCTGATCGGCCTCGACGAGCACGTTGTCGTCGGCATCGATGGTGCGCATGCCGCAGTAGCACGCGACGGCATCGGGCGCGGACGTCAGCCGAGCCGCCTGCAGTGCGAGTCGTTCGGGGTGGGACAGGTCGTCGTCGTCGAAGAATACGAGCAGCTCTCCGCTCGCGGCGGCTGCTCCCGCATTCCTCGCCGCCGATACCCCGGCGGGAGCGTGACGTAGTATTCGCGCGGACGGCAGCGCGTTCGCGACGGCCGCGTCTATTGCGGAAGGATCTGGAGATCCGTCGTCGACGACGATCGTCTCTACACGCGGATGTGTCTGGTCGGCCAGCGAGCCGAGGGCCGCGGACAGGAAGGGGCTCACGCGATTCGTTGCAACGACGACGCTCACGAGCGGCGCGTCAATTGCCGAAGAATCGACCGGTCCCCGGCTCACGATGGGGAGGGGACGCCTGTGGGAAGCTGCACGGGCCATCCCGCATCCCAGATCGGGGCGAAGCGGGGGCTGTCGAGAACTACCGACATGTGCCGAGTCCTCAGGTCGAGGGCATCGGACCGGCGGAACCATGCGTGGGCGAGACCGACCTGGATGTCGCGAAGGACCCGGCCGAACTCGGAGTCTGCGGGGACGTATCCCGTGCCGTAGATGTCGGAGGTGATGTCCCGCACTCTCATGAGAGTCTCGCGCACAGGCATGCCGACGGTGTGAATCCACGCCGCCTCTTCGCTGGTGAACACCCCCGCGCGTTCCGTGCGCACTCGATCTATGTATTGGGCGTAGCCGCGAAGGCCGAGGGCCAGCATGTCGAGGGAACTCATCGCATCGGCCAAGGCCGTGACATCGTGTGAGCCGGTGTTCACGCCGGCCTGGCGCTTCGAACGGACGAGCTGGAGGGTCAGGTCGACGAGGTGCTGCGCGGCCCCGACCATCACTCCCATGAACGGGAAGAAGTGTGCACCCGTGTCGCCCGTGATCTCGAAACTCCAGCCGCGCGGCACTTCTACGGGTCCGGTGAGTTCGTAGGAAGCGCTCCCTGATGACCGCAGGCCGAGCGGATTCCAGTCGTCGATCTGGCGGAGCTTGTCTGAAGGCACCCAAACGCCGATTGCCTTGTGTACGCCTGTCGCTTTGTCGATCACGGGCTCGCCCGCTGCGTCGAAGACGTTTGCCCCCGCGAGCCATCGATCGGCATGGTAGCCGCCGCTTCCGAGGCGCCAGCGCGCCTGCTCGATCCGGTACGTATCGGTGCCAGTCTCGATGGCGCGCGCGGGCGGAGTTGCCGAGAAGACGGTGGGGAGGTCCAGGCTCGGATACAGCTGGGTGAAGGACTCCTCATCGAGACGACCGGCGAGTTCGCTGTGAGAACTCAACCAGTGCACCACCCATGCCATTCCGGCGTCGATGCGCGCTACCTGTGACACCGCCTCGAGCCGGTCGGCGTAGGGCGCATCGAGTCCCCCTCGATTGGCCGGGAACGTCCAAAGGTAGACGCCGGTAGCCCGCAGAGCGCCGCCGGCGAGCGGTGTGGTTCGGCCGATTCGGTCGCTTTCGGGAACCTCCTGCCTGAGGAGGGGCTTGATCTTGTCCAGGTTGCGGAAGACCGCGGCGATCGACAGGGGCGCCTCAAGGCCGAGCGCGATGATGCGCGGATCGTCCCGCACGACGTCACCCTTCGGAACGGGCTCGTCAGCCGTGTGCGACCGTCCGGCCGACGCGTGTGGTGGCGTTGCGGGTGCAGCGGGCGGCACTGCGACCGGTGCCGACGTTCGGCGGGCTCGGGGACGACCGCGAAGCCGGCGGATCAAGAAATAGGACAATCCACCGCCCGCGATGAGCGCGAGGAAGAGCAGCACCGAAACCATCGTCACGAGCAGAGCGAGGAGTTGGTCGGTGGTCACGAGCACCCTCTCCGTTCAGGGCGACGCGCTTGCGCGCGCCCCCGCGCCCCAGTCGCTTTGTATTCTTGCATGATCATCAACGGTTCTCCGCGGAGTCGGGCCCGTCGGCAGCGACACGCGGCGGCCACGGGGAGTCCCACACGCCGGACGAGGTTGAGCCGGTGAGCACGCCGCTAACCCGCTCTCGCTTGCCGGGGGTGATGGTGAGACGGAAGAGCACGTGCGCCAGGATGACGTCGATGTCTCGAAGCGCACGCGCGAACTCGGACCCTGCCGGCACGTAGCGCGTGCCGCTGAGGTCAGTGCTGATGCCCCGGATCTTCAGCAGTAGGTCGCGCACCGGCACGCCGGCGCTATGCACCCAGTTCGATTCGTCCACCGTCAGTGCGCGAGACGTGCGCGCTTCGCGTGCTTCGTCGATGTATGAGGCATACCCGCGAAGCCCCAGGACGAGCATGTCGAGAGACGCGAGTGCATCTCCGAGCACGCTCGCGGCGTAGGCGTCCACGGGCTCGGTGCGCGGACCGCTCAAGGTCTCGACGGTGAGGTCGATGAGATGTTGAGCTATCCCCATGGCGATACCGAAGAAGGGGAAACGGAATGGCCGCAGATCGCGAGTGTCGTTGTAGGTATGTTGCCGCGGGATCTCGACGGCCTCGATCAGTTCATACGACGAGCTTCCCGATGAACGCACTCCGAGCGGATCCCAGTCATCGATCTGGCGCACCTTGTCCTCCGGCAGCCAGGCGCCGATGACCTTCTGCCAGCCCGTCTCTTCGTCGAGGACGGGATTGCCGGCGGCGTCCCACACTTTGGCCCCGCCGATCCATCGTTCCGCGTGATAGCCACCGCTGCCCAGCCGCCAGCGCGCGGGCTCGATGAGGTACTTGTCGCCGGCGATCTCGATAGCGCGAGCGAACGGGACCGCCGAGTAGACGGTCGGCACGTCGGCAGTCGGATACAGGTAGGCGCATGCCTCGTCGTCGAGGTATGCGACGCAATCTCCGTGGCTGCTGAGGATGACCATCGTCCACGCCATCCCGGCGTCGATGCGCGCGACCTGCGAGGCTGCTTCGAGCCTGTCGGCATGCGATGCATCGAGACCGCCGCGCTCGGCGGGAAAGCACCACAGGAAGAGACCCGCCGATCGTAGAGCACGGCCCGCCAGCGGCGTGGTGCGAGCCATTCGGTCGCTCTCGGCAGCCTCGGCGCGCAACAGCGGCTTGATTTTCTCGAGGTTGCGGAACACCGCTTCGGTCGAGGTCGGCGCTTCTAGTCCCAGCGCGACGATTCGCGGGTCGTCGGCGGGCGAGTCGCCCCTCGGCACCGGTTCGGATGCCGGCCGTCCGCCGCCGCGCCCCGCGCCGCCGCTCCGATTCGACTCAGCCGCCGTCGAAGCCGTCACCGGTGTTTTCCTGGATTCGCGTAACGGACGCGGATGGGCGCGCCGCCAGCGTCGCCACAGCAGGATGCCGGCGATCGTCGCGCCCGCGAGCGCGACGAGCAGTAGCAATCCCACCATCAATGCGACCAGCGTTATGAGCGCATCGGTCGTCATTTCATCCTCCTCGTCGGCGGTGCGGCGCGTGCGGATTCACGAGCGTAGCCCCAGAGCCACATTCTGGCACCCGTGGCGGCCCGGTATCGCGTCACGTCTTCGGCTTCAGACGCCGCTGCAGACCGTTGAGCGCCCGCATTGCGAATCGGTCCGCCCTGCTCATCGCGATGAGCATCTTCCGCAGCAAGGGCGACTTCTCGGCTCGAGGAAGCAACCGAACGGCAAGGGACGGCACGACGCCGACCCCGACGACGATATCGGCGAACTCCCGACGATCGGGGAACACCTTCATCGCCTCGTCGTCGGTGTAGTAGTAATAGCCGGGGTTCACCGCGTCGAGGCGCGGCAGATGCCGCAGATGGGCGCTTGCGGCTGTGCGTCCGAGCTTACCCGCAGAGAATCGGCCGTACTCGTGCTGATAGGCATCGAGAATACCCAGCGCGACATTTCCCGACACCACGTAGACGTGCGAGTAGATGAGCTGCGTCCCAGCTCGCAGTTCCAGCACGATGAGGTCGCCGGAAGCGCGGAACGCGTCGGCTTTCCCCCGGAACGCCCGTTCGCGCTCGGGATCCAGCGCGACGGCGTAGCCGCCGTTGTCGCGATCTCCCTTCCATCCCGACGCCTGCATCGCGACGAAGCGGTCGATCGCCGCCGGGTCGTCGCTCGCGTCGTGCAGCGATAGCGGACCGCCGCCCGCTTCGGCCAGTCGCCGCGCCGAGCGACGGAGTTCCTTGCGGGAGTTGACGCTGCGATGGTCGGGATCGGTCTGAGCGACGAAAACCCGTTCATCCGGCGCGTATTGCCCTGGGTGGACATCCACCCAGGGCGCGCTGTTCGTCGCGACGACGATCGCACCGAGCGCCGGTCGTCGCTGGAGCCTCTGCATTGCCTCGGCTAAGGGCCCGAAGGCGGGATAACCCTGCAAAGGGAGATAGCCGCTGTGCAGGAGTCGACGGACCCCGCGCGCGATCACGGTCAGAGCTTCGGCGGCGTGAGCTCGATCCAGCAGGGGGTAGGGCGGGCCAAGGTCGGAGGGTTCGAGGGTGCCATACGACGCGATAGGGAGCGTCGCGGACACGTTGGTCGAGAACACCCGCACCAGGCCGAGCCATTCATCGTCCTCCTCGGCCACGACGAGAAGCTGGCCGCCGCTGCTTTCACGGTCGGGACGGAGGAATCGGGGATCCAGCGCAGCGTTGGGTTCGGCGGCGCGCTCCGCCAGCGCCGCCCAGCGCTCCCATTCGTCGTCGCTCACCTCCGCCAACCGCAGCAGTCTCGCCCGCACATCCGCCCCCTCAGGTCTTCGGTTTCAGTCTGCGACGTGCGGCGCCCACGACGCGCATCGCGAACTGGTCGGCTCGCGCCAGCGCGAGGAACACCTTTCGCGCAGGCGGCGACGCTTCCGCACGCGGCAACACTCGCACGATGAGCGACGGCACGATGCCGACACCGATGACGACGTCGAGGAACTCTCGACGGTCGGGATAGATCGTCGCAGCATCGGGGTAGTAGTCGTAGATCCCCGGGCTCACGGCGACCAGCGGCGGCTTTCGATGGGATTCCGCCAGGTGAGCGTATGCTGCCGTTCGGCCCAGCTTGCCCGCGGAGAAGTCGCCGAACTCGTGCTGGTAGGCGTCGAGAAAGCCCTCGGCGATGGCGCCGGTGACCAAGTAGACCGACGCATAGACGCACTGCTCACCTGCCCATAGCTCCAGGATGATGAGGTCGCCGTCGGCACGGAAAGCTGCAACCTTCTCACGGAACTTCAGCTCTACCGGCGCCTCGAGGGCTACTGCGGTTCCGCCGCGCTCGCGATCACCCTTCCATCCCGAGGCCTGCATTGCGATGAAGCGGTCGATCGCCGTAGGGTCATCGCTCGCGTCGCGCAGGGTGAGAGGGCCGCCGCCGGCCTCGGCGAGCCGCCGGGCCGCGCGGCGTAGCTTCTTCCGGGTGTCGGACCCGTGATGATCGGGATCGATTCGGGCGGGGAAGGTGTTGGTATCCGTTGCCGACCCGGCGTGGTAGGAGGTCACCTCCGCCCACGCCGCGGCATGCGACCCGATGATGATCGCGTCCAAGACCGGTCTGCGGCGGATCTCCTGGAGCGCCTCTGCGAGTGGGCCGGATGCGGGATAGCCACGCAAGATCAAGAAGCCACCTCGCAGATGTCGGCGGACGCCACGCGCAATCGCCGCGAGGGCATCAACGGTGCGCGAGTGATCGAGGAGGGGATGAGATGCGCCGAAGAGCGGCGGATCCCATGTGCCGTATGTCGGGATGCTCATCGTCGAGGAGACGTCCATCGCGAAGACGCGCAGTAGGCCGAACCATTCGCCGTCCTCCTCCGCGACGACGAACAGGTAATCGACGTCACCGCCGGAACCCTGTTCCGGGGTGAGGAACCGAGGGTCAAGCGCGAGGTTCGGCTCGGACGCCCGCTCTGCAAGTGCTCGCCAGCACGCCCAGTCCGCTTCCGTCACCTCAGCGAGCCGCAACAGCATCGCCCGCACGCCCACCTCCTGGACCATGTGCCGATCCCGGGCGGTTCCCGACACGCACACGCCTAGTATGACGGCACGAACACGGTCGCATGGGTGAGTCGCAGCGGATGGTCGTTGTCGGGGTGTGGACGTGGTCTCGTCGCGCCCTCCAGAGGTCGTGGAAGCGATACATGCCGCTTAGGCTCGTCGCGTTCGCTCGCGATGAGAGAGCCAGGCCTCCCGGAATCGCCCTCAGGGATCCTGTCCCAGACAGGACTCGGCAGGTTCCTGCTGTCGTCCCACCGATGCATCCACTGCGCCGGGGGTCAGCCCTCCGCGTTCCGTAGAGCACCCCTCACTTCGTGGAAGCGCTCGCCCGAGCGAGGGCAGACCCACTCGTCCCCCTGGCGCTCCAGCGGCGCGCCCGCACGACCGACCCAGCCGATACGCCGCGCGGGGACTCCCGCGACGAGGGCGAAGTCGGGGACGTCTTTCGTCACGACGGCGCCGGCGGCTACCAGCGCCCAGCGCCCTATCGTGGCGGGCGCGACGACGACGGATCGGGCGCCGAGTGAGGCGCCTTCGCGTACGGTCACACCGACGGCCTCCCAGTCGCTGGCGTCCTTGAGAGATCCATCCGGGTTGACGGCTCGCGGATAGTAGTCATTGGTGAAGACGACGGCCGGTCCGATGAAGACCCCGTCCTCCAGGACGGCGGGTTCGTAGAGCAGCGCATAGTTCTGAACCTTGCATCGCCTGCCGAGTCGGGTGCCCGGGCCGATGTAGGCCCCGCGGCCGATGACGCACTCTTCGCCGACGAGCGCGTTCTCACGTATCTGAGCCAGGTGCCAGATGACGCTGCCCGCGCCCACGACGGCGCGCTCATCGACGTCGGCGGAGGCGGCGACTCGAGGTTCGGGTAGGTTCGTCAAGTCTTCTCCAGGTCACGGCCAAAACGCAGGCCGACTATGGTCGCACACTATCGGAACGCGGCATCCCGTACCATGGGCGCGGGAGAGGGTCGATTCGATCCGGTCGGGGGGCTTCGTGGGCAACGGTCAGCTGGGCGTGGTGGTGGTGGGTGCCGGATACTGGGGCCCCAACCTCGTTCGCAACTTCAATCTCGGCGATGACTGGCACGTCATTGCGGTGTGCGACCTCGATCTCGAACGCGCCGAGCGGCTCGCATCGACGACACGCACCGCCGTCGCGGTCAGCTCGATAGAAGAGGCGCTCGCGCTGGACGGTGTTGATGCTGTTGCGATCGCCACGCCGGCTCGGACGCACAGGCCGATCGCTTTGGCCGCGATCGCCGCGGGCAAGCATGTCCTGACGGAGAAGCCGCTCGCTGACAACGTCGAGAGCGGTGAGCAGATGGTCGCCGCCGCCGCGGCCGCGGGCGTGATCCTGATGGCCGATCACACGTTCTGCTACACGCCCGCCGTCCTGAAGATCGCCGAACTCATCCAGGCAGGTGAGCTCGGCGACATCACGTTCGTCGACTCGGTGCGCATCAACCATGGACTCGTCCAGCCGGACGTCGACGTGTTCTGGGATCTCGCGCCGCACGATCTCTCGATTCTCGACTTCATCCTGCCGGGAGGACTGCGACCCTCGGGCGTCTCGGCCCACGGCGGCGACCCGCTGGGCCTTGGCAAGGCATGCGTCGGGTACCTCGTGATGCAGCTGGGAAACGGGGTCATCGCCCACGTCCACGCCAACTGGCTGAGCCCGACGAAGATCCGTCAACTCATCGTCGGAGGGACGCGTCGGACCCTGGTGTGGGACGACCTCAACCCCACCCAGCGCGTGAGCATGTACGACCGCGGCATCGATTTCATCACGGCCACCGGTGACGCCGAGCGAGCTGCGGCTCAGGTGTCGTACCGCTACGGAGACACGTGGGTGCCGGCCTTGCCCGAGAAAGAGGCACTCTCGCTGATGGTGGCCGAGTTCGCGGCGTCGATCCGCGAAGAACGCCCCCCGCGTACCGACGGCCTGGCGGCCCTTCGTGTGCTCAACGTGCTCGATGCGACCACGCGGAGCCTGGACGCAGGCAGCGCGCTGGTTACCGTCGACAGCGATATCAAGGAGAGTGTCGTATGACCGAACTCGCAGGCGCCAACGTCCTCGTCACAGGCGGAGCCGGCACGATCGGATCGACCCTGGTCGACCAGCTCCTCGATGCGGGGGTCGCTCACGTCGACGTCCTGGACAACCTCGTTCGCGGCCGCGTCGCGAACCTCGACGACGCGCTCGCGTCCGGCAGGGTCACCCTCATCGAAGGCGACGTTCGCGATCGCGATACGGTGCACGACACGGTACGGGGAAAGGGCCTCGTCTTCCACCAGGCGGCGATCCGCATCACGCAGTGCGCGGAGGAGCCCCGCCTGGCGCTCGAGACGATGGTTGATGCGACGTTCAACGTGCTCGAGGCGTCCGCGGAGCATGGGGTTGCAAAGCTCATCGCCGCCTCATCGGCGTCCGTGTACGGGATGGCGGAGTCTTTCCCCACCACAGAGCGTCATCACCCCTATAACAACGACACCTTCTACGGCGCGGCGAAGACCTTCAACGAAGGTATGACGAAGAGCTTCCGGGCGATGTACGGTCTGAACTACGTGCTGCTCCGCTACTTCAACGTCTACGGACCACGGATGGATGTGCACGGGTTCTACACGGAAGTTCTCGTGCGCTGGATGGAGCGCATCGCGGACGGTATGCCGCCGATCATCTTCGGTGACGGCAAACAGACGATGGACTTCGTCATCAGCACCGATATTGCCCACGCCAACATCCTCGCTGCGCAGAGCGCCGTCGATGAGGGCGTCTACAACATCGCGAGCGGCACCGAGACAAGTCTTCTCGAGCTCGCCGAAATGCTCCTCAAGGTGATGGGCTCCGACCTGTCCGTCGAGTTCGGGCCCGCTCGCGGGGTGAACGATGTCGTGCGCCGTTTGGCAGACACGTCCTCGGCGGAACGTGACCTGGGATTCCGGGCCACGACCGACCTGGAGCAGGGACTTCGCGAGCTCGTCGAGTGGTGGCGGCCGTTGCGGGACGAGATCTCCGCGGGACGCACGACCGTGAAGCCCGGCGCATGACTCGGATCAACGTCATGCGTCCCTGGCTGGGCGCGGAAGAGATCGCGGCGGTCACCGAGGTGATCGAGTCGGGTTGGGTCGCTCAGGGCCCGAAGGTCGCGGCATTCGAGGCGGCGTTCGCCGAGAAGCAGCAGGCGGCGCACGCGGTCGCCGTGTCGAACTGCACCACCGGTCTGCACCTGGCGCTCAAGGTTGCCGGTGTGGTCGCGGGGGACGACGTGGTGGTGCCGTCCTTCTCGTTCATTGCAACCGCGAACGCTCCCACGTACGTCGGAGCCAATCCGGTATTCGCCGATGTCGACCCCGTGACCGGAAACCTCACCGCGGCGACGGTCCGGGAAGCGCTCACGCCGAGCACCCGCGCCATCATCGCCGTGGATCAGGGCGGCGTTCCCGTCGACATCGACGCGATCCGTGCCGTGTGTGACCCGCTCGGCATCGTCGTCGTCGAGGATGCCGCCTGCGGTGCGGGATCGACATACAAGGGCCGTCCCGTCGGTGCCGGCGCCGAGATCGCCGCGTGGTCGTTCCACCCGCGAAAGATCTTGACGACCGGCGAAGGCGGGATGATCACCACCTCGCGCGCCGATTGGGCGGATCGGGCGCGCAAGCTCCGCGAGCACGCGATGAGCGCCTCCGCGGCGGCCCGGCACGCCAGCGTGGTGTCGCCGCCCGAGGAGTACACGGAGATCGGCTTCAACTTCCGCATGACGGATCTGCAGGCGGCGGTCGGCCTCGTGCAACTCGGGAGGCTCGACGAGGTCGTGCAGCGCCGACGCGAGATCGCGGCGACCTACGCGAGCGCGATCTCAGAGATCGACGGACTACGCGCGGTCGCCGACCCGGACTACGGAACGGCCAACTTCCAGTCGTTCTGGGTCGAGGTCGGCGAGGAATACCCTCTCAACCGTGAGGAGTTGCTCCTCGCACTCGGTGAAGCCGACGTCTCCGCACGCCGGGGGATCATGTCGACGCACCGCGAACCCGCCTACGACCACATCGACGCCGTGCTCCCGGTCACCGAGCGGCTCACCGACAACACTCTCATCCTGCCCGTATTCCATCAGATGACCGCCGTCGAGCAGGATCGCGTGATCGACGTTCTTCGCGGAGCCTCAGCGGGCTAGTCCGCCGGAGGTGGTAGCCACGACTCGGGCACCTCGTGAACCTCGGAGTCGTACACGCGGACATAGTCGACGAGATAGTCCGCGGGCAGCAGTTCATCGGCGATGCGCGGGTCTGGCCATCTCCCTCCGACGGCGATGTTCATGATGATGTGTGCCGGGTTGTCGAAGCTCCAGAGCTGGTCGGACTCGAGGTCCGCCTTGCGGATCACGCCGAGTGTTTGATCGTCGACTGAATAGGTCACCGAATCTGCCGTCCATTCGACGGCGTACACGTGCCAGTCTCCGCTCCAGCCCGCGGGGTTCGGATGCGACTCGACCCGACTCCAGGCAGAGCCGTCCCTCTTCGCACCGACGACCCCGTTGTTCAGATCACGGGCCTGATCGACGTACTCCATGAGGTCGAGTTCGCCCACGCCAGGCCAGCTGGCCTCCGGGGTGCTGAATGTACCGAGCATCCAGAACGCCGACCACAGGCCGGAGGCAGCCGGCACCGCAATGCGCGCCTCGATGCGACCATAGCGGAACGCGGCGTAAGTCATCAGCCGTGCCGAAGTGTAGTCCGACGAGGTGCCCGATGCATCGACGGAGGGCGCCTTCCTCGCCACGATGTGCAGGATGCCGTCGGCGACGTAGGAGTTCTCGTCGGACGCGGTGTAGTTCTGCAACTCCTCGTTGCCCCATCCGCCCGCGCCCTCCATGCGCTTCCAGAGCGTCGACGGCGACCCCGGTGCGTCGAACTCCTCCGACCAGACGAGCCCCTCGCCGGCCTCGACAGGCTTCGTCGGCGAGCCCACCGACGAAGACGGTGACGGCGCGCCGGGGTCCGGCGACGGTCGGCCGACCGCGGGGTGCGCCGAACAACCGCTCACCAGCAACGCCGCCGCGGCAATCACGCTCACCGCTGATCTGGAGCGGGGCGACAAACGACGGTCACGCTCGCGCATACGGCCTGAGGGCGTAGCGGGCGTCCCTCTGGTCTCCCCCGGAACCATCGGATCGCACCCCGTCCTCTATTCCGGCCGACCCGCCCGCACGCTTCTTGGTCACCTGGTACCCCCTCGGATGCAATGGTACAAGCGTTCAACACCTCACCGGCCCGCGCACGGAGGTGATGGAATAGGCCGGAGCGCAGTCGCATCATCGCGGCCGTGGACGTCGGTCGCAGCGCGAGGCAGTCGGGAAAGCGGCGGTAGTGTCGGTGTCAGACCGTCCTGGAAACGAGGAGTTGTCAGCATGACCGAACGGCGTACCGTCCCCTTGGTCGATCTGGGCTGGCAGACCGCCCGCATCCGTGCCGAGGCGGATGCGGCGATCGGGCGCGTCATCGACAGGTCCAGCTTCATCCTCGGCGACGACGCCGATGCCTTCGAGCGCGCCTTTGCGAGTTATAGCGGTGTCGAGCACTGCCTCGGCGTCGGCAACGGCACGGACGCCCTCGAACTCGCGCTCGAGGCTGCTCACATCGGAGAGGGCGATGAAGTCATCCTCCCGGCGAACACGTTCGCCGCGACCGCGGAGGCCGTGGCGCGTGTCGGCGCCGTGCCGGTGCTCGTCGACTGCACCGACGACTACCTGATCTCGGTAGAGGCCGTCGCCGACGCGCTGACGCCCCGCACGCGAATGGTGGCGGCGGTCCATCTCTACGGACAGGCGGCACCGGTCGAGGCGTTGCGCACGGTGGTGGGCGACGGGGTCCTCATTCTCGAAGACGCCGCGCAGTCGCAGGGCGCTCGGCGCTACGGCGAGATGGCCGGGAGCCTCGGCGATGTCGCAGGGACCAGCTTCTACCCGGGCAAGAATCTGGGTGCGTTCGGCGACGCGGGCGCGGTCCTGACGAACGACGGAGAGCTCGCCGATACCGTCCGCAAGCTGCGCAATCACGGGGGCGTAGCGAGGTACGAGCACAGTCTGCTGGGACGCAATTCACGACTCGACAGCATTCAGGCGGTTGTCCTGACGGCCAAGCTCGCTCACCTCGACGAGTGGAACCAGTTGCGGCGTGAAGCCGCGAACGTGTACGGCGAGTTGTTGGGTGGCGACGCGCGCATCCGGCTCCCCGGCGTCGCCGATGGCAACGAGCACGTCTTCCATCTATATGTCGTCCGGGTATCCAACCGGGATCGCATGCTCGCGGGACTCTCGGACGCCGGGATCGGCGCGGGCATCCACTACCCCAGGCCCATCCACCTGCTGCCTGCCTTCGGGTTCCTCGCGCAGGGCCCGGGCAGCTTCCTGCGAGCCGAGGCGTTCGCCGACGAGATCGTGAGCCTGCCGATGTATCCGGGCATCACGGTCGAAGATCAGCAATACGTCGCGGAGACCGTGCTCGCGCTGCTCTAGACGACGTGCTTCGCGCGCGGATGCTAACGAACGGCGCGCCGTGTCACCGACGTGCGAGCCTGCGGAGCCCGCGCTTCGTGGATCGCGCGACGTGCTCGGCACGCTCAGCCATACCCGCGGAGAAGATTCGCGGCTCGATCTCCACCCCGTACGCGACTCTTCCCGCTGGGGTGAGGCGGCGCTTGTAGTGGTCGTGGTAGCCGCCGATGTCGACCTTTGCCAGTCCGGCGCTCCGAGCCGCATTGAAGCACTCGACGGCGACTCGAGTGCCGACGGATCCGGTGGAAGTCGGCATCGCCACATCCCTAGCGGTGATCAGTCCCACGAGCGTGTCGCCGTCGATGATATTGACCGTTGACGCCACCGCGCTGCCGTCGGGCGTGACGAGCGCGGTCGACATGAGCCGCTTCATGCGCAGCAGTTCGGGCCACAGCGCCCGCAGATCGTCGGCCGCACCGGCTTCGTCATTCGGATGATCGGTCCAGCGGCCCTCCCACGTGTCGATAGACCAGTCCAGCGTCGCTGGGTCGTCGTGCACGATGTCCCACTCCGCGGTCTTGCGCTCGACGCGCCGGAGGTCTTCCCACAGCCGGGTGGAGCGCCAGTACGCCTCGAAGTCGAACCCGTTCAGCGTCGCGACATAGGAGTCGAACGGTACGAGGCGGTGACGCGCGAAGTCCGCGTGCGCGTCACCGACGTGATCCACGATGAGAATGCGCAGCCCGAGTGAGGATAGGGCGGGCTCGAGCATCCCCTCTCGACACGGGATCGGCAGCGTCGGGGCGACGGTTGTCGTCGCGATCTCCCAGCGGTCCTGGCGTGCCCGGACCGTCGTCGCCAGGATCGGTTCACCGCGCTGCAGCACGATGACGTTCTTCTTGGGCACGCTCGTCGGCTCCGAGAGCGTGCGATGCACGAGGCGCGCGACCTCATCGTCGGCTGGTACGAGATGCTCGAGCGCGTCCTGGAACTCGGCGCTCGGCGTCTCCTCGATGACGACCCGCAGCCCCCGCAGCCGAGCCCGCAGCGATTCGGTCATGAGGCTCAGACTCTCGACCGCACCCAACGTGGTCCCGCCTTCACTTGGTAGCATCACCGTTCGCCCTACAAGCTAGCAGTCGCTGGAGAGGCGCTCGCGCGGAGCCTGCCTGCGTGACACATCAATGGACGCCGGTGTCCTCGTTGCGGACGCGTCGGCGCCCCGTCGCGAGAACACGCGGCAACACCACCAGGCTCCGCGCCCCGGTGCGGGTGAGGATGCGCGCGAGGCGTCTGCGAGTGCCGGAGGCCGCCCATGCGGCACGCAGCCTGGCGGTCGGATCCAGGGTCGCCGCGAATGTGACGAGCTCATCGATGTACTCGTCGGATTCCGGGGACGCGTCCCGTTCGATCCGCGCGAGAAGAAGCGCGTACTTCGCCGCGCCGCGCCGCGCGACTGCAAGATACCGTTTGCCGTGAGCGAAGCACTTCGAGGCAGACTCGAAGGCGTCCATCCGGTGACGCAGCTCACGCAGCTGTCGTCGCTCGCCGGTCATACCGCCCTGAGTCATGGACATGTTCGAACCGTGCACACGGTAGTACGCCTGCACGGTGCCAGCGATGAAGCCGACCTTCGCGCGCGCGGCGAATCTGAGCCACATCTCCACGTCGGATGTGTACGGCAGCGCCGGATCGTAGTCGCCGACCTCCCGCATCGTGGAGGTCCTGACGACCGCCTCCGGTGAGTAGATCTGGTTTTCGGCGTTGCGATACAGGCGGCTCGCCCATTCGACGCCGTCCCAGATCACCCAGTGGCTTGCGGGGTCCGGCACTTCTTGAGGCAGCTCCGCCTCGGTGGTGTAGTTCACCGGACCGTAGGTGAGCCCGACGTCGGGATTCGCTTCCATCAGCGCCGCTGCACGCGCGAGTGCGCCCGGCGCGAGGGCGTCGTCGGCGGATATCAGCAGCGCGTACGTGCCGGTGACCGTCGCGAGACCCTTGTTTGCCGTGCCGATGAGACCGAGGTTTTCCTCATTGCGGACGACCCGCACGCGAGAAAACCGCGACGCCAATTCTTCGGCGACGTGAAAGCTGTCGTCTGTCGAGGCGTCGTCCACGATCAGGACGTCGACGTCGACGCCTTCTTGGGTAGCCACGCTCTCCACGGCGTTCGGGAGGAAGTGCCCGTAGTTGTAGCACGGGATGACGACGCTGACAGTGGGCCGCGACGTCAACGCGACGGGCTCGGCCTTCCTCATCGGTGCGGATTCCCTCCGGTGACGACGCGTAGAGGTGAAGTCCTCGACGCCGAGCCGATCGTACCCCACAGTCAGAGTCCGCCCGGCGGGGTCCACCGGTGGACGCGATCCGTCGGAAGAGATGATCGCGACGCGCTGTAGAGTCGGACCGGTGGACATCCGATTCGGGCTCGGGATTCGCGAACGGCTCGCGACGGTAGGCGAGGGCGTCAAGAACACGGTAGGCGCTGCGCGTCTGTACGTCGATCGGCATGCGTTGGCTCGCTTCGGCCGAGACTCAGGACGTTCGGAAGGTCGGATCCTCTGCTATCACTCGCTGGACCAGCCCCGGTGGGGCGTCAATGACGTCAGTCAGGTTCGGTTCCGTCAGCAGATCGAGCTGGCGCTCGAGGCCGGCTATCGTTTCGTTCCCGCATCGGAGCTCGCTCGGACGGGTGGCGGGCCGCGGGACCTGAGTATCACCTTCGACGACGGCCCGCGAAGCGTTCTTTCGGCGGCAGCGCCCATTCTGGGGTCCTATGACATCCCTTTCTCGGTGTTCGTCGTGTCGAGGTGGTCGGAGGAAGGGCTGGGAGGGAACGCGCTCAGTTGGTCCGATGTCAGCCGCGTCGCCGAGCTGGGAGCAGAGATCGGCAATCACTCTGCCACCCATCCTGACTTCTCCCGGGTCACGAAGGACCAGGCGCTGCAAGAGATCCGCGACGCGGAGGAGCTGATCGAGAAGCGCACCGGTATTCGGACGACCACGTTCGCCATCCCGTGGGGGCAGTCGGGCAACTGGCCCGCCCACGCCGATGAGGCGGCGCGGGAACTCGGGTACGACGTGCTGTACGCGCAGGCGGAGCAGACGCGCGCGCCACGTACGGTCGCTCGCACCTTCGTGACCAAGTTCGATTCGCCGCGCGTCTTCGACGCGCTTCTGCGTGGCCGATATGACCGGTGGGAGGAGTGGATCTGGCCCGCCCGTAAGCGTTGAGCGACGTCTCATCCCGCTCCGTCTCAGCGTCGACGCGGCGTCTGCGTCATCCGAACGGGCGTTCCGTGTCGAGATACTCGTGAGCGAGCGAAGCGGGAACCTGCCGGTGGGACGTGTCGATCCTGCCGAGATGTCGTCCCAGTGCGAGCCCGAGGGATCTGGCTGCGCGGATGCGTGATGATCGCACCACACGACGCACGAAGTGTCGTAGCTCGTCCGGGTCGCGGAGATAATGCGCCAGGCGTCCGAGCCGTGAGGCGGGCGCTGGCACCCCGACGGCATCCACCGAGTTCACGACGACGCCGACCTCCCCGTCGCGCTCCTGTGTGGGCGGTCCTCCGCGCGCTGCATCGAACTCGCCGATGACGAGCGCGTAGCAGTGTTGCAGTTGGCGCCTCCCCTGCTGGTATCCCATGAACTGGCGCACCGTCGCAGCGAACCCCGCTCGACGGCTGTGGTCGATGATCGCGCTGCGGCACTCAGTTAGGGGGTAACCCCCTAACTGGAGCCGCCACGAGAGGTCGACGTCTTCTGCGGTGCGTAGTGTCTCGTCGAATCGACCGACGTGGTGAAAGGCCTCGGCATGGACGGCGAAATGTGCGCTGCTCCCGAACGGCAATTCGGGCAGAAACGGCATACGCAAGGTCGTGACCAGGTCGAACAGGGGGCGCTCGGTCGTGGAATACGTCGACTCGATGCGTGCGCACGTCACCACGAAGGGATTCTTTGCGAGCACCGGCAGGAGATGTGCGAGCCAGTCGTCGGTGACCGCGTCGTCGGCGTCGCAGAAGGCGAGCAGCGGCGCGCGCGCCGCGATCGCTCCCGCGTTCCGCGCGGCGGATGGTCCGCGGCGGGAAGAAGCATCGATGATTCGGAGGGGCAGTCGGCCGATCCACGCGCGCGCGACCGCAGCTGTGCGGTCTGTGGAACCGTTCTCGCTGATGATCACTTCCCACTCGACATCCATGCGCTGTCGCGACAGGGCCTCCAACTGCCGCCCGAGGGTCGCCTCCGCATTGTAAGCAGGGATGATCACGCTCACGACCGGCGCAGATGCTGCGATTGGAGCGCTGTCGGGGGCCACCCGGCGATCGTAGCGTGGACGCGAGCGCGGGCGCCTTCTGATCATGGACTGCGGTCAGGGGCGCGCATGCACTGACGCCTGTCGCCCGACTTCGATCGCGCTCACGCGGTCGGGAGACGACGGGGGACGGGCAGCTGCGCAACGCCGTCGACATTCTCCCTGCGGTATCCCCATCGGAATGCGAGGGCGGCGAGGTAGGGGGTGATCGAGACCGGGTTGCGTAGCACTTCGAGCGCCTTGCGGGGGAGCCGGCCCAGCCTGTCCAGGGCTCCTGCGAGCCGGTGCGCACCCTTCGCTGGCACGGCGACGGGCGCGGCGACCTGTGGGGCGACCTGGCGTGCGTAGGCGGCGCGAACGAGCGCGTACCGATGCGTGAGCACTCGTGTCCCCGCCCCTTTGGCGCGTGCCTGCCGGATCGCCGCCAGTATTCCGGCGCGCTTGCGGTAGTGCACGACAGCTGACGGTGCATCCACGAGCCGGTTCCCGGCGAGCTGCACTCGCCAGGAGAAGTCGAGATCTTCGCCCGCAAACAGTGACTCATCGAACCCGTCCACCGCCGCGAAGACGTCGGCGCGCACCCCCATGTTGTTGGACCCGCACGCGGGCAACTGTGGCAGAGCCGGGTCGTGGAAGGTGGGTCGGTCCCACCCGTAGTCCCACTCCCGTCCGGGATTCAAGAGCTTGTGTTCGACTATGCCCGCGACGAACGGTGCGTCCGCGAGCGCGTCGTGAAGCGCACGAGTCCAGCCCGCCCCCACGACGTCGTCGGCATCGCAGAACAGGAGCAGTGACGCGGTAGCGGCCCCGGCTCCGATGTTGCGTGCCGCCGAGGCACCGCGGCGGGACGAGGCATCGACGAGCCTCAGGTTCGGCATCCGATTCACGAAGGCGCGGACGATCGACGCAGTGTCGTCGTTCGAGCCGTTGTCGCACACCAGCACTTCGAACGGGAAGTCGACATCCTGGTCGGCGAGCGCCTCGAGTTGCTCGCCGAGGAAGGCCGCGGCGTTGTACGCGGGGATGACGATGCTCACGACGGGTCGTGCACGCAACGACATCGTCCTCTCCTCTCGTGCGCGCCGACCGCCGGTGCCGCACCGTTGATTCCATCATGGGGGATCGGAGGGCGGTAGTCGGTGCTCCCATATGCTGGACCGTAGCGGCGCCGATAGGCAGGCGGGGTGCCGGAGCGCAGCGGGGGGTGCGATGGTCGGCGATGAGGGGGCGGCATCCGCGGCGTTCGACGACGTCGAGATCGTGGTCGTCGCCTACGGCGCACCCGAACTACTGCGCGGCGCCCTCGCGCCGGTGCGCGGCTTCGCGGTCACGATCGTGGACAACTCTTCGATGCCCGAGATCGAGAGGATCGCGCGCGAGGAGGGCGCTGCGTATTGGGACCCCGACGCGAACCTCGGATTCGGTGCGGGCGTGAACTACGCGCTCGCGCGTCGTCGCCTGCCCGGAGCCGACGTGCTCCTGCTCAACCCCGACGCGGTCGTGGCGGCCGAGGTCATCGGCAGATTGCGCGAGTCGTTGCATGTCGAGCCGCGGATCGCGGCGGTGGGGCCCGCGCAGGTGTACGCCGATGGCAGCCATCAGCAGGTGACGTGGCCGTATCCTCGGCCGCTCCAGTACCTCGCGAGCGCGGTGATGCTCGGCGGGCTCGTGTCCGTCGAGCCGCGCTACGTCATCGGCTCGGTCCTGCTCGTCAATTCCGCGGCGCTTGAGGAGGTCGGTGGGTTCGACGAGGACTTCTTCCTCTACGCCGAAGAAGCCGATTGGGAGTACCGCGCACACAAGGCGGGTTGGCGCAACGTCGCTGTCGACGATGTCACCGCGCTTCACGTCGGTGCCGGCACAAGTCTCGACCTCGACCGCCGCGAGGTGTTCCTGCACGCCGGTCTGGAGCGTTTCCTGCGCAAACACTACGGGTGGTGGGGATGGCAGGTCGCCCGATGGTCGATCGTCGTCGGCGGCATCCCGAGGGTGCTGGTATTTCGCGGTCAGCGAGGGCGCGCGGCGCGCGCCCGCATGGACTTGTTCCGGCGGGGACCCGTAGCGGTGGAAGCGTCGATCCGTCAGCGGCCGGGGGTGCATGTCGATGACTGAGCGCGTAGGCGTCGTCGGGGGCGGCATTGTGGGGATCGCTCTCGCCCGACTGCTGACCGGTCGGGGCGATGACGTGACCATCTTCGAGAAGGAGTCGCACCTCGCTCAGCACCAGACCGGCCACAACTCGGGCGTGGTGCACGCGGGACTGTATTACAAGCCTGGCTCGCTGAAGGCGACTCTGTGCGCGTCAGGTCGGGTCAAGATTCGCGAGTTCTGCGAAGAGAAGCGTCTCCCGTACCGGGAGGTGGGAAAGCTCGTCGTGGCGGTCGATGCGTCGGAGCTCGCAGCGCTCGCCGAAATCGAGCGTCGCTCTATCGAGAACCGTGTCCCCGATCTCGCACGGATCGACGACATCGTCCGCCTGCGCGAGATCGAACCACACACCGCCGGCGTCGCGGCGGTCCACTCGCCCCGCACGGCGGCGGTCGACTACTCGACGATTACCGAGGCCATGGCACAGGATGTGCGCGCGGCGGGCGGGCGCATACTGCTCAGTCACGAGGTGACGGGTATGGCTGAGGAGAACGGTCGAGTTCGCGTGACGACGCCCGTCTTCGATGATGTCTTCGACCGTGTGATCGTATGCGCGGGGCTTCACTCGGACGCGGTCGCACGATTCGTCGGTGCGGATCCCGCGCCCAAGATCCTTCCGTTCCGTGGCGAATACTGGGAGATGACGCCCGAGAGTGCGTCGCTCGTGCG
Organism: Microbacterium sp. C448; assembly: GCF_000582705.2. NCBI lineage: Bacteria > Bacillati > Actinomycetota > Actinomycetes > Micrococcales > Microbacteriaceae > Microbacterium > Microbacterium sp. C448. Next base: position 12,952 of record NZ_HG779672.1, on the reverse strand, counting down.
CGGCATGATCTACCCCGTTCCCGACCCGCGGTTCCCCTTCCTGGGCGTGCATTTCACGCGCGGGGTCTACGACGCTGTGCATGTCGGCCCGAATGCGGTGCCCGCTCTCTCACGCGAGGGTTACCGCTGGCTGCGGATATCGGCGAGGGACACGTGGGAGTCGCTCTCCTGGCCGGGAGCATGGCCGCTCGCGAAGCAGCATTGGCGGATGGGGGTCGACGAGATCTCGGGCTCGCTGATCAAGCCGCTGTACTACCGAAAAGCGCGCCGCTTCCTGCCGGAGTTGAAGATCTCGGATCTGTCACACAGGGCTGCTGCGGGTGTCCGGGCTCAAGCTTGGGGACGCGCGGGGGAACTCATCGACGATTTCGCCGTCGACCAGGTCGGAGCCGTCACGCTGCTGCGTAATGCTCCTTCGCCTGCTGCGACCTCCTCGATCGCGATCGCGGAATATGTCGCGGAGCACTACCTTGCCCCGACGCCGCGCTCGCGACTGCACCGTCGCTAGGCTCGACGGATGAGAGTGCTGCGGGTCGCCCACCATGCCGTCGTGTCGGCGTGGCGCGAGCGCGAACGACGGCTGCGCGGTCTCGGCGTCGACCTGAAGCTGATCTCGGCCCAGCGCTGGAACGAAGGCGGCCGCGATATCGACCTCGAGGCGGACGGTGACCGGTTCGTCGCGCCGGCATCGACGCTCGGCACACACCCGAACGCCTTCCTCTACGATCCGCGCCCGTTCTGGCGCTCGCTGAAGGCCCGCCCCGACATCATCGATCTGCACGAGGAGCCCATGGCCCTCGCGACGGCCGAACTTCTGCTGCTGCGCAAGCTGAGGGGCAGCAGGGCGCCCTACGTGCTCTACTCCGCGCAGAACATCGACAAGCGCTACCCGATCCCGTTCCGCTGGTTCGAGCGTGCTGCGCTCCGGGGCGCCGCGGGCGCCTATGTGTGCAACCGGGAGGCTGGGGAGATCCTCGTGCGAAAGGGTCTGCGCGGACCCGCGCGGCTCATCCCCCTCGGAGTGGATACGGCACGATTCTCGGTCCCGGAGCGGGACGAGCCCGGGGACGCACCGATCATCGGATACCTCGGGCGTCTGGAGCCGTACAAAGGTGTCTCGACGCTCTTGCGCGCCGCCGCTGATCGTCCGCGGTGGCGCATCGAGATCACCGGCGACGGGCCTCAGCGAGAAGAGCTGGTCGCGCTCGCCGCGGAACTCGGCATCGCCGACCGGGTCGCGTTCCTCGGCTTCGCGCAGGGCGATGAGCTCGCCGACCGGTATCGGCGGGTCGACGTCGTGGCGGTGCCGTCCGTGCCGTGGCCGGGGTGGCTCGAGCAGTTCTGTCGTGTGGCCGTCGAGTCCATGGCCTCGGGCGTTCCCGTCGTCGCGAGTCGCTCGGGCGCCATCCCCGACGTCGCCGCCGAATCCGGCATCCTTGTCGAGCCCGGGGATCCCGAGGCGCTTCGCGACGGCATAGATGCGGCGCTCGTGCCGTCGCGTTGGAGAGACCTCCGAGTACGCGGACTCGCTCGTGCGGCGGACTTCACGTGGGAGCGCGTCGCGGAGCAGCAGCTCGCCCTCTACCGGGAGGTGTCTCCCGACAGCGATTCCGGAGCGGCCCGCCCTCCTCAGGTCGTCGCGATCGCCTATGGCGAGGCCGATATGCTCGACGGCGCGCTCGAAACTCTGGGCGACGGGTTCGGCCTCACGATCGTCGACAACTCGTCATCGGGCGAGACGCGCGCGATGGCCGAGCGCCGCGGCGCGCACTACATCGACCCGGGCAGCAATCTCGGCTTCGGTGCAGGCGTGAACGTGGCCCTGAAATCGCTCGCCGAGCGCGGACTTGCGGCGGACGACGTTCTGCTCCTGAACCCGGACGCCCGGATCGGCGCCGATGCGGTGGCCGAGATGCACCGCGTGCTGCACTCGGGCGCGCGCATCGCGGCAGTCGGGGCGACACAGACCGAGCCCGAGAGCGGGGATCGGGTGCGCGCCGCCTGGCCGTTCCCGAGTCCGTCTCGCGCGTGGATCGACGCGCTCGGATTCGGCCGCTTCGACCGCGCGCAGCACTTCGCGATCGGATCCGTGCTGCTGCTGCGCTCCGAAGCGATCTCGACGATCGGTCTGTTCGACGAGCGGTTCTTCCTCTACGCCGAAGAGGTCGACTGGCAGAAGCGTGCGACGGATGCGGGTTGGCGCATCGCCATTGCCCAGGTCGATGCCACGCACATCGGCGCAGGAACGGGGGGCGACGGCACCCGGCGAGAGGCGCTGTTCTTCGCGAGCAACGAGGAGTACCAGCGCAAGCACTTCGGCGCAGCGGGGTGGCAGTCGTTCCGCATCGCCGTCATGCTCGGCGCGGCGGTACGCGGCGCTCTTCTGCGGGGGGCGCGTGGCGCCGATGCCCGCAGGCGCCTGGCGATCTTCCGGGAAGGGCCGATCGCGCATCTTCGCCGCATCAGCTGAGCGTGTGCCCCGCGAGCTTCTCCTGGTGCACGCGCTCGTAGACGGCGAGCGTCTGCTCGGCGACGGATTCCCAGGACGTGTAGCCGGCGGCATCCCTGCGTGCCCGCTCGCCCATCCGGCGCCGTAGGTCGCGGTCGTCGACGAGCGGACGCAGCACCCGGGCGATGGAGGCGCCGTCGCGTTCGATGACCGCACCGTTCTCTCCTTCGACGATGAACTCCTCGGCCACGCCGAGGTTGGTGGCGACGAGCGGGAGCCCGGATGCCGCTGCCTCGAGTTCGACGAGCCCGAACGGCTCGTACATCGTCGGGAAGACGAAGATGTCGGATGCCTGGAAGTAGTCCTCGACGACGGGGGAGTGGCCCACGAACGTGACTCTGTCGGCCACGCCGAGTTCGGCGGCGCGCGACCGGAAGGGCCCGGCGTCGTCGCCACCGACGACGAGCAGCTTCACCGTGATCGGCAACGCGGGGAGGGCGTCGATGATCGCGCGCAGCCCCTTGCGGCGAAACTCCTTGCCGACGAACAGCAGCACGACGTCGTCGTCGATGTAGCCGTGCTGAGTGCGGATGCGGGCGCGGCGGGCTGCGGCATCCGTCGGCTGGAAGCGCGTCACGTCGACGGCGTTGGGGATCACGGTGATGAGGTCGGGGTCGACGCCGTAGTACCGCGTGAGCTCGCGTCCGACGGTCGGGGAGACGGCGATGGCCCGGCGGACGCCGCCCGGCCGGTAGTTGCGCTGTTCAACCCGCAGCACCGCGTGGTGGAAGGGATTCGCGAGGGCTCGTAGCGCCTCGCCGTTGCGGAACTTCATCTCCCACCAGGCGCGGTGGCAGCTGTGCGCGGTGATGACGTCCTGCACGCGCGTTGCGCAGCCGCCCTGGTTGTGGATGATGTCGAAGCCTTGGCCGTCGAGTGCCCGCGTAGCCGCGGCCGAGTACGTGACGGGCACGATGAAGCCCGGTTTGCTGCGCGCCTCGACCCGCAGCCACTTCAGCGGCGGCTCGGGGAGTGGATCGACGTCGGTCGCCACGAGCGTCAGATCGATACGGTCCTGAATCCGCAGTGCCAGTTCGTAGGACGCGCGCTCGATGCCACCCTCGTTGTTGAACCGGAATGACGACATCGCTACACGCACACGGCAATGCTAGCCAGGCACGAGGCTGCCTCGGTTGCTCATAGACTGCAACGGGATTACGCGAGGGGCGGTGACTGACGTGCGAGTAGTGCACCTCGTCTGCTCGACGGGCTTCGCCGGCGTCGAGAACTACATCGTCAACGTCGCCTCGGGGCTGGCCCGCGACGGAGTCGACGTCACCGTCATCGGCGGGTCGTCCGCGCAGATGCAGAGGGCGCTCGCGGCGACGGATGTCGACTGGCTTCCCGGAGACGACATGCGTGGCGCGCTGGCATCGCTGCGCAGGACTGCGGCCCCCGACATCCTTCACACGCACATGAGTCAGGCCGACCTCGTCGGATGGCTGCACCGCCGCTGGCGTGGCCGCAAGAGCCGACAGGTGAGCACGCGCCACTTCGCCGGTATGCGCGGTACCAGCAGCCTCGCACGAGCGGCCTTCCGCCCGGTCGGCCACTCACTCGCTGCCCAGATCGCCATTTCGCAGTTCGTCGCCGAGAACGTCGAACCGCCCACCGAGGTCGTCTACTCCGGGGTCGAATCCGCGCATGCCGCGATGTCCCGTGAGCCATTCGTGCTCGCGGCTCAGCGCCTCGAGCCCGAGAAGTGCACCGCGGATGTGATCGAGGCGTGGGCGCGCTCTCGCGGTGCCGACGAGGGATGGACGCTGCGGATCGCGGGCGACGGCTCGGAGCGCGGCCAGCTCGAACAGCTCGCGCGCGCGCGGGGGGTCACGGGAAGCGTGGAATTCCTCGGGCATCGCTCCGATGTTTCGGAACTGCTCGCGAGGGCCGGCCTGGTCGTCGCCCCGACTCCGCGCGAGGGGCTCGGGATCCTCGTGCTGGAAGCGATGGCCCAGGGAACACCCGTCGTCGCATCCGCGGGTGGGGGGCACCTGGAGACCGTCGGCGTCGCCACGCCCGATCTGCTCTTCGCCCCCGGCGACGCGACCGACGCGGCACGCGTGATCGATGGACTGCTCGTCGATCCCGGGCTCCGTTCGGAGGCGGGAAGCGCACTCCGCCGCCTGCAGCGGGACCGCTTCACGATCGGCGGCCAGGTCGCTGGCACACGCGCGGTCTATGAGCGGGTGCTCGCGTGAATCGTGACCTCGTCGTGCTCTCGCTCGAGCCGTGGGATGACGTGTGGCGCCGCAACCAGTACCTGGTGGACGGACTCCTGCGCGCCGATCCGACCCTGCGCGTGCTCTTCGTCGAGCCTTCGAACGATCTGCTGCACTCCGTCGTCGCGGGCCGGGGCATCAATCGCGGCCGAGGCCTTCGGATCGCGGACGGGTACGCCGGTCGCCTGAGCCTGTTCCAACCCGACAAGGTGCTGCCGCGATTCGCGGGGCCCGCTGCCGATGCGCTTCTTCGACGGGACGTGCGCCGAGCGGTCGCGAGAGCGGGACTCGTGGAGCCGGTGCTCTGGGTCAACGACCCCAGCTGGGCCGGTCTCGTGGCAAGGACGGGCTGGCCGAGTCTGTACGACATGACCGACGACTGGCTCGCCGCCGACCGCGGCGAACGTGAGCTCCGTCGGATCGCCGCGAACGAAGCGGTGTTGATGCAGCGTTGCCGCGCCGTCGTGGTCTGCTCCACCGGGCTGTTCGACACGCGCAACGAGGAGCGCTCGGTCGTCCTCATCCCCAACGCCGTCGACGTCGCGCGCTATCGCGTGCCCCATGATCGGCCCGCTGACCTGCCGGAGCGGTCCGCTCTCTATGTCGGCACGCTCCACGAGGACCGGCTCGACGTCGATCTCGTCCTGCGGACGGCGGATGCCGCGGCATCCGCTGCGGGATCGGTCGTGCTCGTCGGTCCTTCGGCCCTGGCCGCCGCCAACGTCGATCGACTCGCGGCTCACCCCGCGGTGGCGCTACTCGGCCCGAAGGCCTTCACCGATGTGCCGGCGTATCTCCAGCACGCCGCGGTCCTGATCGTGCCGCACATCGTGGACGCGTTCACGGACAGCCTCGATCCGATCAAGCTCTACGAATACCTCGCGGTCGGCCGACCCGTCGTCAGCACCCCCGTGGCGGGGTTTCGCACGCTGGCGAGCAACTCCCTGACCGTCGCCGATGCCGCCGCGTTCCCGGATGCGGTGTCCGCGCTCCTGGCGGATCCCGCACCGTCCGTGGTCGTGGAGGACGTCCCCGACTGGAAGGACCGGGTCGCGGCCTACGTCGAGGTACTCGCGCCGCTCAGGGCGGAGTGAGGCGGTTGCCAGGGCGGACGGCTCCGGCTGGCGGGCTCAGTAGGCGCCGTCGGCCTTGAGGACCGAGCCGACCGTACGCCAGACGAGCCGGAAGTCCCCGACCACGGACCAGTTCTCGACATAGCGCAGGTCCAGGCGGACGCTCTCCTCCCAGGAGAGGTGGCTGCGGCCGCTCACCTGCCACGGGCCGGTGATGCCCGGCTTGATGTAGAGACGTCGATACGTCGAGGTGCCGTATTCCTTGGTCTCGGCCAGGAGAGGCGGGCGCGGACCCACGATGCTCATGTCGCCGGCGAAGACGTTCCAGAACTGCGGCAGCTCGTCGAGCGAGTACTTGCGCAGGAAAGCGCCGACCCGCGTGACGCGAGGGTCGGACTTCAGCTTGAAGAGCGGACCGGACCCCTCGTTCTGCTGCTTCAGCTTCTCGAGCTGCTGCTCGGCATCGACGTGCATCGAGCGGAACTTGAGCATGAAGAACTCCACGCCGTCGCGTCCCACGCGTCGCTGGCGGAAGAACACCGGTCCGCGGCTGTCGAGCTTGATCGCGAGCGCGATGAAAGGAGTGGCGAGACCGATGAAGAGCAGCGCGATGGAGGAGAGCGCGACATCGAAGGCTCGCTTGGTCAGGTGACGCCCACCCTCGAAGGTCGGGATCTCCACCTGGATGAGAGGCAGGCCCTCCATCGGCCGGAGCGACATGCGGGGTCCGGCGACGTCCACGAGCGGGCTCGAGAGGACGAGCTCGGCCGCGGTACCCTCCAGCTGCCAGGACAGACGCTTGATGAATCCGCGGTCCTCGTCCGGGGTGCTCGCCAGGATGATCGCATCGGCGCCGAGCGCCGTGGCCTGCGAGGCGATGCTCCGGAGGTCGCCGTACGCGCGGTAGTGCTCGCCGCCGACGACGATCTCGCTGTCCTCGCCGGTATCGAGCGTGATGCCCACGACGTGGTAAGCCATGCGGCCGTCCGCTTGGAGCGAGGAGAGGACGTACTCGACATCGTGGCGGTTGCCGACGACCATCGCACGCGAGACGTAGAGGCCGGCCACCCGCTGGCGCTGCAGCCAGCGTCGCCACAACCAGCGGCTGAGCACGAGGCCGACGATACCGACGGGCATCGCGATGAGGAGCTGTGACCGGATCCCCTGCGACTGCATCAGCACGAAGCCGATCGCGAGGATGCCGAAGGCGAGACCCGTCGCGTGCAGGACGCGCTTGTACTCCGTCATTCCCTGTCCCATGACGCGCGAACTCCGCGACTGGAACAGTGCGAGCAGTAGCAGCCAGATGGCGGCAGTGACGAGGAACACGCGACCGTACTGCCACGGTGCATCGGTCAGGTCGACCTGCGCGATCGTGTCGATCTGGATCCACGCTGCCAGTCCGGCGGACGCCAGGACGATGACGAGGTCGGTCCAGACGAGCCGCATCCGGTAGTAGCGCTCCCAGCGCTGCCGCCTCTCGAGCGCGGCGGTCGTGACGGGAGACGCGATCGCCCGCGTGGCGGGTGCGACGATGGTCGGCGCGGCGACCGGCGTCGCGACGAACGATGAGCGCAGCGCGGCGATCCGCGCGTTCTCGACGGTAGTCATGGCTTTCCGTCACCCACGGAAGCCGTCATTGCAGATGCCTGCACGTATATCCCCAGTTGCTCCCCAGATCGCGGCGCCCAAGCCGCGACAAATTCCCCAATGCATCACCAAGAGGTACCCCTCGGATCGAACCCCACGTTCGATCACCCAGAAAGACCCAACCCCAAGTTCGGTCTTTCCTGACAGCCGGTGCCAGGTGATGCAGTGTCGATGCTACCGGAGTCTTGCGGCGAACCGGAAGCGAAGAATGCTCAGATTGTGCTCAGTTTCTGCGCAACATCGGATCGAACCCCGTCGTGACCGTGGACCAACGGGGGAACGGTTCGGTATGCGCCATCATGGGGGTGGCGATACTCGATCGTCTTGTATTGGGTTCATGCACGCGGACGGCCCGAGATGGAGGCCCCAATGACCGACTACATACTGACCGCCGGTGCGATCCTCACGATGGACCCCAAGAATCCTCGAGCCGAAGCCGTCGCGGTATCGGGGGAGCGGATCGTCGCGGTCGGGACGCTCGCGGATTGCCAGACCGCCCTGCCCGGCGCCGACATGCGCGATTCGGGCGTCGCCGTCCTCATGCCGGGCTTCATCGACTCCCACTCCCATCCGGTCCTGAGCGGCTTGGCGACGATGCCGCCCGGCTACTACATCGCCCCGTGGGTGGCTCCCACCTGGGATGCGGTGCTCGCGATCTTCCAGAAGGCGATCGACGAGACCCCCGCGGGCACGGCGCTGTCCTTCTTCGGCTACGACGGGCTTCTGCAGAATCACGACGCTCCGACCGCCGTGTCCCTCGACGCGATCTTCGGCGACCGGCTCGTGCTGGTCTTCGGCAACTCGGGACACACGGCGTACGTATCGTCGGCGGTCCTGCGCGCGCTCGGGTGGATCGACAACCCGCCCGCCGACCCGCCCGGCGGCAGCTACGGGCGGCTGCCCGACGGGAGTCTGGATGGCTCGGCCACCGAGGTCCCCGCGTGTCTCGCCCTGGCGCATCCCGTGCTTGCCGCCCTGCCCGGAAAGCCGCTGCAGGGCGCCGTCGAGTACTACGCCTACATGTCGCGGGCGGGCATCACGTCGACGTCCGAGCACACGTATCAAACCAGCCTCAAGCCCGCGTACGAGGCCCTCGCTGCCCTGCCCAGCTCACCGCTGCGGGTCGCTCTTTACCACATGTCCACCGAGGCCGACTGCGGTGAGCCGTTCGTCTCGACCGCGCCTCAGACCATGTTGCACAAGCGGGGAATCAAGCTGTGGGCCGATGGCTCTCCCTGGGTCGGCAACGTCGCGATGTCCGAGCCCTACCTCGATACCCCCGCCACGCGGGCGGCCGGAATCGCCGCCGGAGTCGCGGGCGAGAAGATGATGAACTACCCCCGCGAGCGCCTCGACGCGCTCCTGGACGAGCACGCGCCCCAGGGGTGGCAGATGGCCTTCCACGTGAACGGCGACATCGGGCTCGACATCGTGCTCGACGCCTTCGGTCGCGCCCTCGAGAAGCACGACCTGCTCGGCACGGACCACCGGTGGCGCGTCGAGCACGTCGGGGGAGCCCGCGGCGAGCAGTTCCGCCGTGCCGCGAGCCTCGGCGTGGTCGCCTCGATGGGCCCGTTCCAGTACTACTACTGGGGTGACCTGCTCGACGGGCAGCTGTTCGCGACCGAGACGGGCGCGGGATGGCAGCGGTTCCGCGATGCCTTCGACGCGGGGGTGCATCCGTCGTTCCACAATGACGGGAGCGTTTCGCCGCCGACCCCGCTGCTGAACGTGCAGACCGCGGTGACACGCCGCACGAGTTCGGGCGCCGTGCACGGCCCCGACCAGTCCGCGACGCTCTGGGAGGCGCTCAGCGCGCAGACGATCAACGCCGCGTACGCGCTCGGCACGGACGGCGACGTCGGATCGATCGAGCCTGGCAAGCTCGCAGACTTCGTCGAACTCTCGGCCGACCCCTACGCCGTGCCGCCGGAGCGGATCGGCGAAATCCGGGTGCGCGGCACTTGGCTCGGTGGGCAGCGGATCGACGTGGAGGAGTTCGTCGAGGCATCCGGTCAGGTCGATCACGCCTCGTTCGAAAAGCTGCGCGCGATGGGGCCGCCGGCCTGCTGCCACCACGCCGCGCACGGCTGATCGCCGGAAGGAAGCGGATGTCTCGGATGCTGGCGTTCGTCGCCGATCGTGCGCTCACCTCGCGCGAGGCCTGGGGTGCGGACCTGATCGCGGAGTTCGCCGGCCTCGCGCGCCTGCACGCCGACGGGTGGGGAAGCGCATGGATCGATGCCGATGCCGATGCCGATGCCGATGCCGATGCCGATGGCGAGGTTGCGAGCACGGGAGGCGTCGAGGCGTTCGAGCCGGGCGACCTCGATGGGGCCGCGGCCAGCGTCGCGCGGATCGCGTACCTGCGCTTCGCGAGCAAAGGGTCGCCCGCGCTTCCCGAGAACACGCAGCCGTTCGTCCGCGAGGGGCTCGCGTTCCAGCACAACGGGCTGCTCGCGCCGCGTGATCGGGCGCTGGGCCTGTTGGAACCCGCGGATGTCGCACAACTCGTCGGCACGACCGACAGCGAGGTGTACTTCGCGATCGTTCGTCGGCACCTGCGGGCCGCCGGTCCGGACGAATCCGCTCGGCTCACGGCGATCGCGGCGGCGGTCAACGAGGTGCGGGCGGTCTACCCCGATGCCTGTCTGAACGCGTTCCTGCTCGACGATTCCGGCCTGTTCGTGGTGCACGCGGCAGGACGCGCGGTGACCCCGCTGCCCGCTTTCGCGGAGCGCGGGTTCACGCCCGACCTGCTGCCACCGGGGCACGGCCCGGACTACAACACGTTGCGCATCGTGCGCGCAGCATCCGGAGCTTTCGTCGTCGCGACGACGGGCGTCGATCAGGACGGTTGGGACGCGCTTCCCATCGACTCGGTCGCGCGCATCGACGCGGCGGGCATCCGATCCGTTCTCATCGAGCCCCCGGCCGCCGGCGCGGGCATACGCTCGGTCTCGATGACTTCCCCCGATTCTCACGAGACATCCCCGGATGCCGTGGCGACGCTCGTCGTGCAGGTCGCCGTCACGAAACTCGATGCGCTCGCCGTGATCTCGCTCGCGGTCGACAGCCCGGTGCTCGCCGCGGGTTCGGCGCGGCCTCGCATCGAGCTCGACGGGGGTGCGTGGGCCGAGGTCGAAATCCCGAAGTTCGGTGAGCCGCCGCCCCTCGCGATCGATGTGCGTTCGCCCCTCGGGCTCGACCACGCGCAGTTGTCGGCGCTCGGGCTTGCCGCCGCGTTGGAGCGCCAAGCGGGCTGGAGCGTCTACCCAGACTTTCCCGTCGCCGCGCCCTGACTGTGGACCTTCCCACGCGGTCCGCGGAAGTCGATGCCCTGCTCGCCGCGACGGATCACCGCCACGTCGCGGTGATCGACGCAATCCGGGAGGAGCTGCTCGCCGTGCCGGGCGTGGCCGAGAGCATCAAATGGAAGGCTCCGAATTACGCACTCGCGGATGACTTCGCGACGATGAGTCTGCGCAAGCCAGAGGCCGTGCAGCTGATCCTGCACACGGGCGCGAAGCCGAAGCCGAAGCATCCGGAGATCGGCGTCGACCCGTTGCCCGCCTTCGCCCGCCGGGCCGACCGCAACCGGCTCGTCCTGACGTTCACGGGCGTAACGCTGCCAGACGAGGATCGACTCGAGCTGCGGCGGATGATCAAGGCGTGGACTGCACAGCTGGCGTGATCCCACTGTCGCGCCGGATGTGCCACGCGTGAGGTCAACCCCGGTTTCGGTCCGGCGAGTCCCGCGAGGATGGCTGGCGCTTCACCCCTCTTCTCACGCTCCCCTCGCGCGAAGGCTGATGTTCCGGATGCTTCGCCCGCTATGGTGAGTCGTGCCCTACGCGATCGCCCTCACCGTCGTGCTCGTCGGCCTTGCCGCCTTCCAGCTGGCGCTCGCTCTGGGCGCGCCGTGGGGGCACTTCGCATGGGGCGGCCAGCACCGCGTTCTACCCACGGGTTTGCGTATCGGAAGTGGTGTTTCGATCCTCATCTACGCTCTGATCGCGGTGGTCGCGTGGGATCGCGTCGGGGCTATCGACGTTTTCCCGGATCTGTTCTCCGACATCGGCATGTGGGTGATCTTCGGGTACTTCGTGCTGGGAATCGTCCTGAACGCGATCTCTCGGAGCAAGCCGGAGCGGTACACGATGGTGCCCGTCGTTGTCGTCCTCGCGGCGCTGTCGTTGCTCATCGCGCTGGGCTGATCGATGCGGGACGGTGCGGTGCGGTCCGCGATCGCGGCTTGAGGCGATCGATTCGCCGGGTCACGCAGACAGATCGCCCAGGATGTGCGAGTACCCGGCCCGGTAATCGGGATAGGTCAGCCCGCCGACGGTCGCGCGGAACAGCGCCCCCGACATCCGTCGTCCTGAGACGTCGGTCGCGTCTGCGAAGGGCGGCGGATCGACTCCGAGGGTGGCGGCGATGAACGTCGCGACGTCGCGCAGGGGCGCCGGGTGGTCGTCGGTGGCGTGGAGGAGAGGGGGAGGGCTCGGCGACCGCAGCACCGTGTAGATCCCACGGGCCAGGTCGTCTTGGTGGATCCGGTTCGTGAGCCTGTTCCCGTCGAGTTCTTCTCCTACGCGTACCCGCTCGGTCAGGGAGTTGCGTCCGTCGCCGTAGATCCCGGCAGGACGGATGACGTGGGCTCCGAAAAGCTCGACGGCCAGTCGTTCGCCTGCGAGCAGCGACTCGGCGCGCTCGCTCCGGGGCGCGGGCTGGCTGCCCTCGTCGATCGTTTGCGAAGCGGCAGCCCCTTCGAAGACGCGTGTGGACGAGACGAAGACGACTCGAGAAGGGCGGGCCGCCAATGCTGAATCGACGTTGGCGAGAGCGCGTTGGTAGGTGTCATCATCGGGGCCGGTGGCGCGGGAGCCCGGCGGCAGCGTGAAGACGATCGAATCGATCGGTGGCAGCGCGATATCGAGGGGTTGCGTGACATCGGCCGCGATCGTCGTGAACGCCTCGGGCAGGTTGCCGGGATTGCGACGGATGCCGATCACGGCCCCACCGTCCGCTAGAACGAGTCGACCGAGCGCCGTGCCGAGCCGTCCGCATCCGACGATCAGAAGCGAGCCGACGGCGCGAGGGGACTCGTGCGAGGGCAGCGAGTCAGGTCGAGGTTGCGGATGGTGCGGCTCGGTCACAGGCCATCCCTTGATCGAAGGCGAGACTACCCGTCGGGGGTCCCATGGTCTCACGGGTGAACTTTGCTCCGTCGTGGACACTTTGGTCCCTACCGGACCGCGAGGTGGGCGTCACGCCCTGAGACCCGGCGGCCAGGTGGGTGGCCTCGTTGTGGGTCGTCTTCTAGGTCTGGAAAGGGCCCATATCCGACCCCAGGCCGGCCCAGCTCGGTGCCCAGGGCGACGCGGAAAACGCCTCTCACCAGGGCAAAGCAAAACCCCCGCGGATAGAAGCTCCGCGAGGGTTTCTGGGGTGACGTAATGATCACCCGTGTGGCTCCGACGGGCGTCGATCCCGTGACC
>NZ_HG779671.1:0-5491 GCF_000582705.2 Microbacterium sp. C448 | reverse complement strand
CGATCCCGTGACCTCACGATTTTCAGTTAGGCGCGTCGACTCCACGTGTCTCAGTTGGTACTCGTTGGTCGCGCGATTCCGCGGGTCGAGTGCTCATTGGTGCTCGTTGATCGTCGTCGATTCCATGGAGCTCCCGGCACTTTCCCGGCACGTAAGGGCATCAGGTGTGGATGTCGGAGCCCCTGCTCAGCAGCACGTGCTGGACTACGACGATAGTCCGTGCCTTTGCGGCCGCCCATTTGCTGATGGAGTCGGTGACGCGTTCGCACCATATCTCATGCTCCATCTGTGCGAGCGCGGCAATGATCGTGAACCCATCGACCCATCGACCCATCGGCCCTGTGGGGCGGATCCGACCTCGGAGCAACCGCCTACCGTCGGACCGGAGTCGATACTGTCTCCCCATGACCACACCGCGTCCCCGCATACGATTCGCCACCCCCGCCGACCGTGAAGCGCTCAGGTTGCTGGAGCACGAGTACTTTCCGGCAAAGTCTGGAGTGCGCCACGCGGGCTACTTATACGACGACGAGAATCTCGCCGCTATTGCCCTCACAGAACGGCTCGCCGCGCCGATGCGCGCCTTCACCTTCGTCGCCGAAGTAGAAGGGGAAATAGTCGGATTTGCAGTCGGGGTGCCCTCCATGATGACGTCGGGCGATACGGACGCGCAGACCATGAACCTCCAGTACCTCGCTGTCCAGCCGGAGCACCGGGGGCAGGGTATTGGCGCAGCGCTGGTAAAGAAGATCATTACGCGATCGCAAAAGGTTGTGCAGAATCTCATTCATGCGCACATCCCAGTAGACCAGGTGGGTTTCTACGAGGGGTTGGGGTGGAAGGTCGAGCCAATGGGTCACGGGCTCGCGTGGCTCCCCGATGGAGACCATCTCCGCGCGGATGCCGGCGATCCTGCCTTCGGCTTCCCGCTGATGGCGAGCAAGGTGCTTAGGTCGCGCGGTGTCCTACAGTCTTTCCCCTACCCGGTCGTCACTGGAAAGCCGACCCTCGACGCGTCGATGGAAGCAGCCCGGCTCGTCGACGCAGGCAAGCTCGACCCGTCAAAATTTGATGAATTCACCCGCGACTTCGTCACGATGGGTCGTGCCGAAGCGCGATCTCTCGCCGCGAAAACTACGCCATAAAGCATTGCGTTTCACAACCGTAGGGATAGGAGACATTTGCCAGGATCCCGTCGCGGTGGCGGGCCGACGCGATGCACTCGAGTGAACACCGTCGCGTGTCCCATCTCGAGGCCCGAGTGCCCCATCGGGGCGAGTGAATGTCGCACCCAGCGTCTAGTGTTGTCCACATGGAGAACTTCGATGTCATTCAGGCGCTCGCCCGCACTGCTCTCGCTGGCAACCCGGAGGCTATCGAGCACCAGGTAACCCGCCTTGCCGAGAGGCTCGCCGAATCAGGAGATGACAGCAACGCCCGCAAGCTTCGGTCGCTGATTACGCGAGCTCGCAACCGCCAGGCGGTTGAGCCCATCAATTTGCAGCCCTCCGATGTCGCAACGGCTGCTCCGACGGCTCAACGACTAGGGCCGAAGACGGCGCTCCCCGTAGATCGTGAGTCTGGAGCGCCGCTGTGTGAAGTCGTGACGCCGGACCGTCGCCGCGCGCTACCGGTCCTCCCCGTGCAGGCGCAGGCAGCGTACGACTCGCTGGTGCGCGAATGGCAGCACGAAGCTGAACTTGCGCAGGTGGGGCTCCCCATCAGCCGCACCCTGCTGATCTATGGGCCTCCCGGGACAGGTAAGACCACGCTGGCGCTCGCAATCTCCGTGCGTCTCGGTCGTCCAGCAGTGATCGCGCGTCTCGATGGGCTTATCTCTTCGCTGCTTGGCAACACCGCCAGGAACCTCGGGGCTCTCTTCGATTTCTGTAACCGCTACGACTGCGTGCTGATCCTCGATGAGTTCGATGCTGTCGCGAAGATCCGCGACGATGCGAACGAGGTAGGAGAGATCAAGCGTGTAGTGAACGCGTTGCTGCAGAACCTCGATAAGCGGACTGAGTTCGGCTTGACGATTGCTGTCACCAACCACGAGAAACTCCTCGACTCAGCAGTGTGGCGTCGGTTCGAGCATCAAATTCACCTCGGCATGCCGACGTACGAGGGTCGGGTTGAGATCGGCCATCTTCTTCTCGACCGGTTGGAAGAAGTGGATCCGCTCGCCAAGGCCGTCGCCAGTGTGACCTCTGGTCGATCAGGCGCTGATGTCAGAACGCTGGCAATGGCATTCCTGAAATCCACAGTGCTTGCGACTCGGGATGCTCGGTCACCTGTAACCGTGCTTCGCGAAGCAGCGCAGGCCACGGGTATACAGGGCGCGGATGGGCTCGACTCGACTGACCAGCAGCTCGCGAAGCATCTCAACGAGCCGCCAGCATCTTTGAGCCAGAGCGAGCTTGGAGTGATTTTTGGCAGGGATAGAAAAACGATCAGCCGCTGGCTGAACCCGAGCGAAGTGAAGGTGTGAAATGGCTGGCGGCCCTGTTCAGATTGTGATGAACCCCGATTGGTTTCGTGGGGATCGCGACGGTCGTCGCGGTGGCGGTGCGGCGAAAGACTTCTTCCGAGGTGACGACCGCGGATTTGCTGAGCACAGAACAGCCATCGTCGGTGCGCTGCGTTCCATCCTGAGAAACAACCTCGCAAGCGACCGAGTCAACGTTGCAGTTCGGATGCGACCGGATGCGTTGGCGAAGTCCCACCGGCCGTTCGGCACACTATTCAGATCATCGCGCGCGTCCCATGTGGGCACCGGGGACTACGGGGAGCTCGTCTTCGCGATAACGCCGACGAAGCTCGAAGAGGTCATTGATCTGGTCGCTGACGCCGAGGTCGAAGAACGGTGGCGGCCGGACGCTTCCGGCGCACTGGTGTACAGTCCGTCGCCGCCACGCACAGAAGTGAGTGCGATCCAGGACGTGCGGGAGTGGGCACCTGCGGAAGAACGTGGATACACACTTGACGAAGCCGATGCTTGGTTGACGATCGATGGCGCCGCGAAGGCGCAGGTTGAGCTATTTGATCTTCCCGAGCGCGAGCCCCTTCGCTCGGCAACGCTTGCCGAGGTTGGAGCGTTGACTGCTCGGTTACGCGAACTGCAGACCACCTTCACTATCGCGCCGCCTCCTGCAATCGAGGCAAGCGTGAGACGTGCGCTTGAAGCGTCGCCGCCCGGCCCGTCTGACGTCGCTCACCACCCACCGGCGACTGTCCCATTCCGGGAGGGGCTGGCGGAGTTCGAGGCGAGCTCGTCGGTAAAGCGCGTGAGGCTTGAGGACCGAGTTCCGCCCTCTACTGAAGCGCCGGCTGCAAGCACGGGCGAGGAATCGGCCGCACGTACGCCGGATCCTGCAAGCGTGCGACCAGTAGTCGGAGTCATCGACGGTGGAATCGGTGGACCGTTCATCAACTCAGCGTGGGTCGCCGGACGGGCAGACTTTCTTGCGCCAGGAGACCGTGACGTCAGTCGAGTGAATCACGGAACGACCATCGCCTCACTGATCGCGTTGGGAAGCGCCTTCAACTCTGGGATCTTGGATCCCGATGAGGACTGCCGCGTCTACGATCTCGATCTGCTCCCTGCGGGCAGCGCCTACGACAACTACTACGCATCTCTCGAGGACTTTCTTGATGAGGTTCGTGCAAGCGTCGCGCGCGCGAAGCAAGAAGCAGGTGTCCGGGTTTTCAATTTGTCGTACAACCTTCGGAGGGCACCGGGTGGAGCCCCCTACAGTTTGGCTGCCCAAGGACTCGACAGAATCGCGCTCGATCTGGACGTGCTCTTCGTGATCTCGGCTGGGAACCTGACCGAGACCGAGCAGCGGGAAGAATGGCCTCCCAACAGCACCGAGGTCAACGCGATGCTCGCCCGCCATTCCGGCCCGGACGGGCTCCTCGCGCCAGCTGAAAGTCTGGTCAATGTCAGTGTCGGCGCGACCAATCCACCCGGACTCGCGCAGGGCGTTGAAGGCGTACCTGCGAGATACACACGTCGCAGCGATCAGACCCCGTCAGCGCTCAAGCCCGATTTCGCTGCGTATGGAGGCGGGGGACCCGAAGGTCCCGCACGAGCGACCGGCCTGACCGCGATTAGCTCCTTTGGCACCATCCGCGACGTTGCGGGGACCAGTTACGCAGCACCGCTGGTGGCCCGATACCTCGCAACCTTGGATGCGGCTATCTCCGGCGATGTGTCGCGCGATCTCCTCATCGCGCTCGCAACCCATAGCGCCAGACTCCCCGCAACCCTCCTCGCGAAAGAAGTGGCGGTCGTCGCGCCCTCGTTCGTTGGTCGCGGCCATCTTCCCACAGTCGCCGAGACTCTCGAGGGTGAGCCGCACCGGATGACTATCGTCCTCAGTGACACCATTCAGCCTGGACGGAACGTGAAGTTTCCGTTCCGCTGGCCAGACTCACTCTCCGACACCAACGGCAAGTGTCGTGGCCTTCTCAAGCTCACACTGGTGACCGAGCCCATCATCAACTATGCCCACGGTGTCGAAATGGTCCGTGTAAATCTCGACGGCGCCGTGAAGCAGTCTGACGAGAACGGTGTCTTCGAAAGCCGCGCACAACCGACGCACGAGTTCTTCTCTGGCTATCGATATGCGAACGAACGCACGTTGGCGAGCGTGCTTGGCAAGTGGTACCCGGTAAAGTCCTACACGGCACGCATGCCAAACGGACGAGGCAAATCGACCGACTGGCGCCTCGATCTCGAATACCTCACGAGAGCAGCCGAATCCTTTCCAGCCGAAGGTGTTCGATTCGCTGCCGTCCTTACAATCGAGGACCTACGGGGTGCAGCACCCGTGTACGACGAGATGCGTGCCTCCCTCTCCGAGATTGGTGTCACCCTGAGCGACCTGCGCACAGCTGTAAACGTGGGAGTTCGCGCTTGAGTCCTGTCATGAAGGACCTGATCGTGCGCCGCGGCTCCGCATGTGCTCACCGGCCGCATGCAGGTTGCTCGCCTATGTCAGTCATCTGACATAATTTGGATTAGCGGAAGTTGATACGATCCGCTTGCAACCTGCGCCCCGAGGGACCCGCATCGAGTGTGTGGCGCCAGTGGCAACAGCTTCTTAAGAGCGAATCGCGGCGATGCTCAACGGGCCGCCGGTGATGCAATTGCGGGTGTGAGTGGGCGATGGGAATCGTGCAGTCACTGCCAATCGGCCACTTCGCACGCGATTGCAGTTCGTCGCAGTTGGCGCTCATTTGTGTTCGTTCGTCAACGCCCCGGACGATGCGATCAAGCGGCGCAGGGGCATCAGCTCATTTGTGCCGGGAGGTGACGGGCACTTTGCCGGCACAGATGGCGCAGTGGACGCCCGTATGGAAGTAGCAGTTGCCAGTGGGCGGCCATTTGCACTACCCCGCATTCCGATAAATGGCCTCTGACCGGGCATAAAGAAACCCCCTCCTGTAGAAGCCAGAAGAGGGTTTCAGTGGCTCCGACGGGCGTCGA
>NZ_HG779670.1:0-6324 GCF_000582705.2 Microbacterium sp. C448 | reverse complement strand
CTATTGCTCCCCCCGCAGCCCAGCTTGGGCCCGTACGTCAGACGTACGCGAAGTCAGACACGTATCCGAACCTCACCCGTGCGTACACCGAGGTGTCACAGGTGGTTCGCGAGACCGGGTTGCTGGCTCGGGCGCCCAAGTTCTACCTGCTCGTCGGGTCGGCGCTGCTCGTCGCTCTCGCCGCGTGCGGCGTCGCCTTCGTGCTCCTCGGTGACAGCTGGTTCCAACTGATCGTCGCAGCGGCGCTCGGCATCATCCTGACGCAGATCGCCTTCCTCTCTCACGAGGCCGCCCACAAGGCGATCTTCACCTCCGGCAAGGCGAACGACCGCCTCGCCAAGATCCTCGGCAACGGGATCGTCGGCATGAGCTACTCCTGGTGGGGTTCGAAGCACACGCGCCACCACGCCAACCCGAACCGGATCAGCCGCGACCCCGACATCGAGATCGACACGATCTCGTTCGTCGAAGAGGATGCGGCCAAGGCATCCGGTCTTCTCGGCTTCATCACGCGTCGCCAGGGCTACCTGTTCTTCCCCCTCCTCGCGTTCGAGGGAATCAACCTCCACTACCTGAGCATCAGGCACCTGGTCACGACGCCGGGCGTCAAGGGCCGCTGGTACGAGCTCACTCTTCTGGCGATTCGCTTCACCGTCCTCTTCACGATCGTGTTCTGGTTCCTGCCGCTCGGCATGGCCTTCGCGTTCCTCGGTGTTCAGCTTGCGGTCTTCGGCATCTACATGGGTGCGGCGTTCGCGCCGAACCACAAGGGCATGCCGATCATCGACAAGGACGCCAAGCTCGACTTCTTCACCAAGCAGGTCCGCACGTCGCGCAACGTGTCGGGCGGCTGGTGGGCCACCTGGCTCATGGGCGGTCTGAACTACCAGGTCGAGCACCACCTGTTCCCGAGCATGGCTCGCCCGCACCTCGCCAAGACGCGTGAGATCGTGCGCGACCACTGCAAGACGCTGGACGTGCCCTACACCGAGACAACGCTGCTGCGCTCGTACGGCATCGTCATCGCCTACCTGAACCGGGTCGGTCTGTCGGCTCGCGACCCGTTCGATTGCTACATCGTGGAACGATTCCGCAAGGTCTGATCGTTTCGACCGATGGCGCCGGGGATTCGTCCTCGGCGCCATCGTCATGTGTCGGGCGATCCGGCTAACCTCGAACCGGGAGGGGACGTGGGCCCGAAAGCCTCACCGGCGAAAAAGTCCGACGACTCGGTAGTCGTCGCGGCCCCGCCTGCGCGCCCGAAACTCGCCGAGATCGTCTCGGAGGGCCTGTATATCGCCTCCGCCGCGATCAGGTTGTCGCTGAAGAACCGCATCCTGATGGACACGATCGGCGGCGGCGCCGGGTACGACGTCGACAAGTTCATTCCCGATGCCCGTGCCGCACTTCTCGCGCTCGCCGACGAAGCGGATGCCGCCGCCGAGCGCATCAGGAAAGAACGCAAGGACGCGTGGCGTCGATTCAGCGATCCGGACAGCACGCACGACTACGGCAGCCGCGATGTGCGCAACCTCCGCCGACGCCGACGTCAGTCGCAGCGCGTCGCAAAAGAGTTGCGTGCACGAGCCGAGGACGATCAGGAGTTGCGCCGGCTGGTCGAGGCTGCGCGTGATGCGGCCTGGGGCGAGTTGGCTGAGAACATCGACCGCAGCCTGCGGGTCGAGGCCGCGCGACCCGACCTCGAGCCCGACTACGCGACCATGCGCGAGGCGCGTATGCAGGCGCTCCGACTCGTGGACCTCAGCAAGCTCTCGTCGGTGCAGCGGCAGCGTCGCGCGACCGAGGCGGAGCGTGCCGACGGTGTCGACGACGACTGACGGGGCGCGGACACCGCGTAGACACCGCGTAGACGGGGCACGATTCGCGGGCGCCTCGCGCGTGGGGTATCCTGGACGCTGGTCTGCGCGGGTCTTCGGATGCCGCGGGATCAGGATCGCGCTCGTAGCTCAATGGATAGAGCATCTGACTACGGATCAGAAGGTTGGGGGTTCGAGTCCCTTCGAGCGCACACTGTGTTGAGACAGTGAAATACCGAAAGCCCGCGGATCCCGCGGGCTTTCGTGTTTGCTGCCGCGCTCTCGCTGCCCCACCCTCGAGCCGTTCAGTACCCTCGGATGATGCCTCTCGCTCTCGTTACCGGCGCCGCGCGCGCGAACAGCATCGCCGCAGGCGTCGTGCCCCGACTGGTCGCCGACGGCTGGCACGTCGTGACGAGCGACCTGGACGCGGGAGACCACCCCTGCGATCTCTCGACGGCGACGGGACCCGACGACCTCATCGCCCGCGTCGCCGCCGAGCACGGACCCATCACCGCGCTCGTCCTCAGCCACGCGCACGATGTCGAATCCGGCATCCTCGACACGACCGCCGAGAGCTTCGACCGCCACGTCGCCGTCAATGCCCGTGCTGCACTGCTGTTGATCGCCGCGTTCGCGCGACAGGTACCCGAGGGTGGCGGCGTGATCGTGGCCTTCACCAGCGATCACACCACCGGCAACCTGCCCTACGGCGCCTCGAAGGCGGCGCTCGATCGCATCGTCATCTCGGCGGCACGCGAGCTCGGTCCCCTCGGAATCTCCGCGAATGTCGTCAATCCCGGACCGATCGATACGGGATGGATGGACCAGGGCGTCCGCGACGCCCTGGTCCCGCACCAGCCGATGGGAAGGCTCGGGGTACCCGGCGATATCGCGCCCGTGGTGTCTTTTTTGCTGTCGGACGAGGGGCGCTGGGTCTCGGGCCAGCTCCTCAACACGGACGGCGGTTTCTCGGCCCGCTACTGAAGCCGGGCCCCGACCCGAAACGGACCGATCACTGACGCGGCGGGCGGTCCTCGCGCTTTGCGGATCCGGCGAAGCGGTCCGGCTTCAGCTCGATGAGCTTGCCGCTGATACGGGTGTTCTCGAGGCGCTTGAGGGTGTCTCGCGGGAGGTCGGCCGGCAGCTCGACGAGCGAGAAGTCCGGGCGGATCTGGATGGCGCCGAAGTCCTCTCGGCGAAGTCCGCCCTCGTTCGCGAGCGCACCGACGATCTGGCGCGGCTCGACCTTGTGCCGGCGCCCCACGGCGATCCGGTAGGTCGTTCGCGCACCACCGCCCGTTCGAGCGCCGCTACGGGGGCCACGATCGGAACGTTCGTTGCGGTCACGCCCACCACGCTCGGGACGGTCCTGCGAATCCCGCGCGAAACGAGGCTCGGGTGCGGCATCCGGGTCGAGCAGCAGAGGCGTGTCGCCCTGTGCCACGACGGCGAGGGCCGCCGCAACGTCCGCCTCGGGGACGTCGTGGTGCTCGACGTAGTGCGCGACGATGTCGCGGAACAGCCCGATCTGTGCCGGATCCGCGAGGGCGGCCGTGATCGCGTCGTCGAACCGTGTCAGGCGCGTGGCGTTGACGTCGTCGACGCTCGGGAGCTTCATCTCGGTCAGCGGCTGGCGCGTGGCTCGCTCGATCGAGGTCAGCATGCGGCGCTCGCGCGGGGTGACGAAGCTGATCGCCGCGCCCGTGCGTCCCGCGCGGCCCGTGCGGCCGACGCGGTGGACATACGACTCGGTGTCGATCGGCAGGTCGTAGTTGACCACATGGCTGATGCGGTCGACGTCGAGACCTCGGGCCGCGACATCCGTTGCGACCAGGATGTCGAGCTTGCCGCTCTTGAGCTGGTTGACCGTCCGCTCGCGCTGCGCCTGGGCGACGTCCCCGCTGATCGCGGCGGCGGTGTATCCGCGGGCCCGCAACTTCTCGGCGAGCGTCTCGGTCTCGTTCTTGGTGCGGGTGAAGACGATCATGCCCTCGAAGTTCTCGACCTCGAGGATGCGGGTGAGCGCATCGACCTTCTGCGGGTACGACACGATCAGATACCGCTGGGTGATGTTCGCCGAGGTCGTGGTCTTGGTCTTGACCGTGATCTCTTCGGGGTCGTTGAGGTACTGGGCCGAGATGCGACGGATCTGCGCCGGCATCGTCGCCGAGAACAGGGCGACCTGCTTGGTCTTGGGGGTGTCAGCCAGGATCGTCTCGACATCCTCGGCGAAGCCCATCTTGAGCATCTCGTCAGCCTCATCGAGCACAAGGTACTTCAGCTCCGACAGGTCGAGGGTGCGCTTCTCGAGGTGGTCCATGATGCGGCCGGGGGTACCGACGACGATGTGCACGCCGCGGCGGAGCGCGGAGAGCTGCTGGCCGTAGCCCTGTCCGCCGTAGACCGGGAGAACGTGCACGCCGCGCAGGTGCGACGCGTACTTCTCGAACGCCTCGCACACCTGCAGGGCGAGCTCGCGGGTGGGGGCGAGCACGAGGGCCTGCGGAGTCTTCTGCGAGAGATCCAGTCGAGACAGGATCGGCAGGGCGAACGCAGCGGTCTTTCCGGTTCCGGTCTGAGCGAGGCCGACGACGTCGCGGCCCGCGAGGAGCGGGGGGATCGTGGCGGCCTGGATGGCGGAGGGCGTCTCGTACCCGACATCCTTCAACGCCTTCATGACCGCGTCGTCGAGACCGAGGTCGGCAAATGTGGGCTCCGGACGGGCAGGCTCTGCCTCGACGGTGTCGTTCTCGTTCAGGTCGACCATGGTTTCGACGGTAGTCCCCCAACGGTTCCGCCGCGACTTGGCGCATCGCACGCGTGCGCCCGGGGACCGCCACGCTAGCGGGCAGCGAACACGGCCAAACCGATGAAGACCAGCCCCCCGGCCCCGAGCAGCGCGGCCGACGCCCACCGATAGTCGCCGTGCGTGAGGCGTGCGTACAGCTCGGTGACACGACCCGAGAGGGTCGGAAACCGGGACCAGGTCCAGGTGAGGACGAGGAACGGGCCGACCAGCGCGATCAGGAACACGACGTAAGCGGCGATGCGCAAACCGATGTGCTCGGTCAGCCCTGCGGTCACGCGCCCCGTCATGTACATGATGGGCAACGTCGTGAACCCGATCACCGCACAGCTCAGACCGAGCGGAAAGTAGCTGATCGCCGCATGATGACGTCGAGGCCGCCGCGGGCCGCCCGTCGCCGCAGGGCTCGATACGGCTGGATCGACGCCAGCCCCGGGCCCCCCGGAATGACGACGAGCGGAGTATCCGTTCGTGGCCCCGACCTCGTGTACGCGAGACGGAACGCGGGCGCATCGTGCGTTGCCGGGCGCAGTATCCGCTGGATGCGTGTCACGTCCCGAGCGTAAGGGGTGGGCTAGATCTCGTCGATGCCGGGGACGCCGTGGGGGATCTCTTCGGGCTCGGCCGGCTGTGCCCTGGGCCCGACTCGAAGCAGATTGATCTTCTCGCGCATGTACGAGATCGCGTCGGGGTTCGCCGGCGGTTGCAGGGCGGAATGCGTCGACTCGGCGACGAGGTTCGAGGCGGCATTGAGCACGAAGTCCGCTTCGATGTCGTCGCCGTCTTGGCCGACGCCACTGATCCGCACGGTGTCGGCCGACTGCTCGGCGCCCAGGAGCGCGGCGTACTCGATCAGGCAGTCGGACGTCTCGTCGTCGATGAGGATCGTACGGTCGGCAAATGAGATGCGTTTCACGCGTTCCATTCTGCAAGGACCGGTGATTCGTGTCGCGGGACTTGACACAGGCAGCGGGGAACACACGCAGGCGGTAGCGGCCATGGCCGGAGCGACGCGTGACAGTCTGGGAGCTATGCCTTCACGTCGCGACGCCCGCACCTACGACCTCAAGGACCTGCGCGACCGTGTCATACGTGAGAGTGGTGGTGCGGTGGATGACAGCATCCCTCAGCTCGCCGAGGCCGACCCGGAGCTGCTGGGCATCGCGATCGTGCTGCCGGACGGATCCGTCCGAACGACCGAGCAGGCCGATGTCGCGTTCAGTGTGCAGTCCGCCGTCAAGCCGTTTCTGTTCGCCCTCGCCCTGCTCGACACCGATGGCGAGGTGCTCGACCGCATCGGGATCGAACCGACGGGCGAGGCCTTCGATGCGATCAAGCTCGAGAGCGGTACGGGGCGTCCGCCGAACCCTATGGTCAACGCGGGTGCCCTGCTGACCGCGGCGGTCGTCGACGGTGACGGTGTCGAGGGGCGGAACGGACGCATCCTGCGCGGTCTGTCGGCATTCGCCGGGCGCGAGCTCACCGTCGACGAGGATGTCGCGCGAAACGAGCACCTGCTGGGGGACCGCAATCATGCGCTCGCGCACCTGATGCGTTCGGAGGGCACCCTGCGGATCAGTGCCGACGACGCTGTGGCGGTTTATGCGCGGGCATGCGCCGTGCTCGTCGACGCCGAAGCGCTCGCCGTGATGGGTGCGACGCTCGCGTTCGGCGGGGTGAACCCGGTCACCGGCAAGC
>NZ_HG779669.1:0-12728 GCF_000582705.2 Microbacterium sp. C448 | reverse complement strand
CCGGCCCGCAGGCGTCGGCGCAAGAATTGCGGGTGCTCGCGCAGGTGTGGGCGAGCGTGCTCGATCAGGACGGCGCGGAGCCGGTCGAGGCATCCGCGATGCGGCGGCGCGGATTAACCGTGGGACCCGTGCGCGACGGGCTCGCGCGAGTGAGCGGCGATGTGCTCGCCGAGGTCGCGGCGCAGTGGCAGCGCAACTGCGACTCACTGTCGAACCCGAAGGTGCGGGGTGGGGTCGGCTTCGTTGCGGATGGTGTGGGCGTTGGTGATTCGGGCGATGCTGTCGGCGAGCCACGCGACACCCGGACGCATGCTCAGAAGATGCACGATGCCCTGGCGACGTCACTCGACGTCGCGGCTCGGTCGGGCGAGCTGCCGACGGTGGGTGGGGGAGCGCCGACCCTCGTCGTCTACGCCCGCGAAGAGGACGTCGTCGCGGGAACCGGATGGGTGGAGGTCGAGGGCATCAATGAGCCGGTCGGCATCGGGGTTGCGGAGCGGGCCGCGTGCTGCGGAAGCATCCAGCGCGTCACATGCAACGATCGGGGCCGGATCGTCGGCCTGAGCGTGACCGATCGGGTCTTCAACGCCATTCAGCGTAAGGCGATCAGTCTGCGCGACGGAGGATGCGTCATCCCCGGCTGCCACGTGCCGGCCGGGTGGTGTGAAATCCACCACGTCACAGACCATGCACTCGGAGGCCCAACGCATACGGACAACGGAGTCCTATTGTGTTGGGTTCACCATCGAACGTTGCCAACATCGGGCTGGTCCGTCGTGATGATCGACGGGGTGCCACACGTGCGCGGACCTGCCTGGTGGGATCCGGAGCGAAGATGGCGCCCGGCCGCGGGGTCGCGGCTACGGCAAAGAGCGCGCGTCGGTGCGGTCATGGGGCACCGAAGTTGGGCCGGAACGGGGTGAGGTGTGTGCGGCGGGGGGAGGAGCGCCCGGCGTGCGGTCTGCTGTGTCCGGCGTGAGGCGAGGGGTGTGGCCGGCGCAAGCGAGTGTCGGCGTAAGCGGGGGAGCGTCAGTCGATGACGAAGACGTCCAGCCGCACGCCCAACGGTGCCCGCTCGCCGACCCCGACGAACATCCGCGAATTCAGCCACTCCCAGGGGCCCGCCGGCGCGAAGAGCTGCGGCTGCGAACGGAAATAGATCCGCGCCGGATCGACCCGCTCACCCTTTGCGATGCGACCGAGATCCTCGGCGGAACCGGCGCGAAGCCCACGATTCTCGACATACATCCGCACACCGTCGTCGGTCTCGATGCCGTACCTTGCCTCGAGCATCTGGCGCCCGTCAGGGTGCAGCACCTGGAAATCCGCCCCACCATCCAACACCGTCCCCCGAATCTCAGGGCCCTCGATGGTGCCCGACAGAATCGGGACGATCCGGCGGTGTTCACCCCCGACGACACCCAGGTCGACCGGTGCACCAACCTGGACCTCGAGACGGAACAGGAACGACAGGGTTGGTGGGAGCGGCGTTGCAATCACAACGGCGATGCTGCCAGACATCCGTCGACTTCGCGGCGGTCGGATCGCGATGTGGGCGTTTCGACTCGCTGCGCTCGCTCAACGAGCGGGGTTGGGGAGCGGCGTTTCGACCCGCCGCGCTCGCTCACCGAGCGGGTGCGGGGTTACGCGCCGACGAGCACCAGATCGCTCACCGAGTGGCGCGAACGCGGTGCGAGCTCGCGCTCACGCACGTCCTCGTCCACCTGATTGATGTCGCCCAGCGAACCCACCGACATGACCGTCATCGGCACAAAGCGGGAATCGAGCCCGAACGCATCCGCGATCGCCTGGCCGTCGAAACCACCCATCTGGTGGGTGTGCAGACCACTCGCGTGCGCCTGCACGGTGAAGTGCGCGGCCGCCTGGCCGAGGTCATAGGCGGCCATGCGCAGCGGCTTGCCGTCCTCAGTCTCGGTCTCGGCGACGAACACGACGAGAGCGGATGCTGCGGCCGTCCACGACTGATTGAACCCGCGCAGCGCGGTGTGCACCGTCTCGAACTCGGGCGTTCCGCGACGCGCGACGATGAAGCGCCACGGCTGCGTGTTGTTCGCCGAGGGAGTCCACCGTGCCGCCTCGAGTGCGCTCTGCAGCGCGGACTCGTCGAGCGGAGCATCCGCGTCATAAACACGCGTGCTCCACCGCTCGGCCAACACATCCAAGATCGGGGCCTCGGTCGGGGCGGGGTTCGCGTGCGCGGTGATCATGGTGCTCCTCGATTGTGCACGGGTAGGTTCCCGCACGGGCCAACCAGGCGCCACGGGTAACTATTCCCCCGCATGTACCCGAAAGAGGATGCTGCGGCTCAGGCGAGAGCGATCCGCAGCACCCGCACGACCTCGTCCACCGCGGGCACCAGCTGTGATGCCGACAACTCGTACGTCTTCCACGAGCGGCGGTACGGGTCGATCACGTCGTCGTCCGAAGCGTCCGCCGGCGGTTCCACCTCGCTCCGCATCGCGGACACGTGAGCCGCCGCCAGGCGAAGCGCGTCACGCGGATCCGTCGCGTCGGCGACGGCGCGGGTGATCGACTCATCGGTCGCGTGCTGTGCCAAGCGCGCGAACTCGCGAACGGTGAAGGTCGCGCGGAGCCGACGCGGCGCGAGATCGACGATGGCCCGTCGATGCTCGCGTGACATCGCGAAAATCAGGTCGGGGGTCTCGAGCAACCCCTCGGTCAGGTGTCGAGCCCGGTGTGCGGCCGCATCCGGAACGCCCAGATCAACCGCGAGCCGCTGCGCCTCGGGGGTCATGCCCGACCCGACGAGCGCCCGCGTGCCCGCACTGCTCACGCGCACATCGAGAGGTGCGAGACGTTCGCGCAACAGTGACTCGGCCAGGGGCGAGCGGCAGATGTTGCCCGTGCACACCGTCAGCAGCTCGAGCATGACGAGGGGCCTCCCGGGTAACGTGGCAGCGTGCCCACCGAGCCTAGCGACGCGCCGACCGTGGGCGAAACGGATGCCTCGCGTTCGACTCCGCGTTCGACTCGGCTGTCGCAGATCGACGCAGACGGTGCGACGGAAGGTCGATCCGCGACAGCCGAGCGGCGTCGCCGGCGTCGCCCCGCCCGTGACTGGCGCGAGGGCGGCAGTACCGTCCGACGCTGGGGGTACGACCTGCTCGGCTGGACGATGCTGTCGTTCGGGGCCGGCATCCTCGGATCCTCCGCTCTCAGCACTCTCGCGCCCACGTTGGGCGGCGGACTGGTCGCACCTCTCGTCATGTGGGCCGGCATGCTGGTGCCGATCGTGCTGGCGTTCTCGCGTTCGCGACCCCGGATGCTGCTGCGGTTTCGGTGGGTCGACGTGCTCTACGGCGTCGTGCTCGGCGGCGCCCTGCGGATCGTGCAGGGCTGGCTCGACGTGGCAGCGGGAGCGAGTGGCGCGTTCCCGTCGTACCCGACGGTCAATGGGGCGCTGACCCCCGACTGGTGGTTCACCGAAGCCCTGACGCCGGTGATCATCGGACCGACGATCGAAGAGCTCTTCTTTCGAGGCGTACTGCTCGTAACGATCTTTACGGTCGTGCGCCGCGCTTTCGGCAAGGGCTTCGCCGCGTTCATCGCCCTGGTCGTCACGACGGGCGTGTTCGTCCTGGCACACGGAATCTCGGGTGCCATCGGCTGGGACGACGCCGTTGTCTTCACGCTCGTCGGCCTCGTTGCAGGACTGCTCGTCTTGCTCACGGGGCGGATCTGGGGCGCCCTCCTGGTGCACATCGTGTTCAACGGCACCTATGTGCTGCTTGCGCTGACGGGAACTCTGTTGGCCTAGGCGTCCGACTCCGCGGGCCGCACGTTTGGCCGCGGCCCCGGCCTGCGCTAAGCTGTTCCCTTGGTGCCTGTGCCCTGCTGGCCTGGCTACCGCGAACGTGAGCCCTCCACTGGCTCGTTGCCCGGACATCCGTCTGGAGACAACAACCCCGGAGCGGGATTCACGAACATCTCCGTTCGAACAAGAAAGCAGCACTACTGTGACGCGCACGTACACCCCCAAGGCTGGCGAGATCCAGCGCGAGTGGCTCATCATCGACGCGACCGACGTCGTCCTCGGCCGCCTCGCGAGCCACGCTGCAGCGCTTCTGCGCGGCAAGCACAAGCCCACCTTCACCAACCACATGGACACCGGTGACTTCGTGATCATCGTCAACGCCGACAAGGTCGCGCTGACGGGTCAGAAGCTCGAGAAGAAGAAGGCCTACCGCCACTCGGGCTACCCGGGTGGACTCAAGTCCGTCACCTACGGCGAGCTCATGGACAAGAACCCCGAGCGTGCCGTCGAAAAAGCGATCCGCGGGATGCTGCCCAAGAACAGCATCGGTCGCGCGCAGCTGGGCAAGCTCAAGGTTTACCGGGGTGCCGAGCACCCCCACGCTGCCCAGCAGCCCAAGACGTACACCCTCGACCAGGTCGCCCAGTAAGCGCCGCACTCACTTTCAAAGGACATACTCGTGGCGAACATCTCCGACTCCACTTCCTCGACTGACGAGGCCCCCCAGAGCTACTCGACCGAGACGCCCGCTGACCAGACGGCAGCAGCCGTCGCAGCCGAGCGTCCCGTCCTGACCGTTCCCGGCGCAGCCGTGGGCCGTCGCAAGCAGGCCATCGCTCGCGTGCGCATCGTCCCCGGCTCGGGAACGATCACGGTCAACGGCCGCGCGTTCGAGGACTACTTCCCGAACAAGCTGCACCAGCAGCTCGTCACCGACCCGTTCACGGTCCTCAACCTCACCGACGCCTACGACGTCATCGCCCGCATCTCGGGCGGTGGACCTTCGGGTCAGGCCGGCGCACTGCGCCTCGGCATCGCGCGTTCGCTCAACGAGATCGACATCGAGAACAACCGCGCCACCCTCAAGAAGGCCGGATTCCTCTCGCGCGACGCTCGCGTCAAGGAGCGCAAGAAGGCCGGACTCAAGAAGGCCCGTAAGGCGCCTCAGTACTCGAAGCGCTAACCAGCGGTCAGCGCTCCGATGCCGCTTTTTGGCACGGACGGCGTTCGGGGTCTCGCAAACGGGACCCTGACCGCCGACCTTGCACTCTCGCTTGCCCAGGCGACAGCAGTCGTCCTCGGTCAAGGTCGCACCGCCGAAGCTCGCCGTGCGCAGGGACGTCGCCTGACAGCCGTGGTCGCGCGCGACCCGCGTGTTTCGGGCGAATTCCTGACCGCCGCGGTCGCCGCAGGACTCGCCTCGTCGGGTGTCGACGTGCTCGAGGCCGGCGTTCTGCCGACCCCGGCACTCGCCTTCCTCGTCGCCGATCGTGACGCCGACTTCGGTGTCATGGTCTCGGCCTCACACAATCCGGCGCCCGACAACGGCATCAAGATCTTCGCCCGCGGAGGCATGAAGCTGCCCGACGCCGTCGAGCAACGCATCGAGCAGGCGATGTCGGGTCCCAAGCTCCAGCCCACCGGCGCGGACGTCGGGCGCATCGCGCGATTCTCGGATGCCGAAGACCGCTACGTCATGCACCTCCTGGCCTCTCTGCCCCAGCGGCTCGAGGGCGTCAAGGTTGTGCTCGACTGCGCCCACGGCGCCGCATCCGGAGTCTCGCCCGAGACGTTCCGCGACGCGGGCGCCGAACTCGTCGTGATCGGCGCCGACCCGGACGGCTGGAACATCAACGACGGCGTCGGTTCGACGCACCTTGACGTGCTCGCCGCCGCGGTGCTCGAACACGGAGCGGATGTCGGAATAGCCCACGACGGCGACGCCGACCGGTGCCTCGCGGTCGACGCCACGGGGCAGATCATCGACGGTGACCGGATCATGGCGATCCTCGCCGCCTCCCTCCACGAACGTGGACGCCTGCGCGACGACACACTCGTTGCGACGGTCATGAGCAACCTCGGCCTGCATCGGGCGATGGCCGAGCGAGGCATCCGCGTGCTCCAGACCGCCGTCGGCGACCGCTACGTGCTCGAAGAGATGAGCCGGGGCGGGTACTCGCTCGGCGGCGAGCAGTCCGGGCACCTCATCATGAGCGACTACGCCACGACCGGAGACGGCCTGCTGACGGGTCTGCACCTCGTGGCCGAGATGGCGCGCACGGGCAAGACCCTGGCCGAACTCGCGTCGATCATGACGGTGTTCCCGCAGGTGCTGGTCAATGTGCGCGACGTCGACCGTTCACGGGCCAACACGGACCCGGACGTTATCGCTGCTGTGGCCGCGGCATCCGCGTCTCTCGGGGATTCCGGCCGTGTGCTGCTGCGTCCCTCGGGCACCGAGCCGCTCGTGCGCGTGATGGTCGAAGCCGCAGACGAAGAGACGGCCCGCCGTCACGCCGACGAACTCGCCGATGTCGTGCGCACGGCCCTAGCGCTGTAGCGAGCTCATTCGTCAGGCGTTCGCGGCGACGGGCGGCGTGAACATGATCAGGCTGCAGCCGCCTTCGGCCGGCATCTCTGCTTCGAGCCTGCCGCCGATCGCGCTCACCTGGCGCCGGAGGTTGTCCAGGCCCGGGGGCTCGCCCATACCGGCGCTGCCGGTGCCGTCGTTCGTGATCGAGACGCGGACCATCCCGGCCACCACGCCGATCGTGATGTCGATGCGCTGTGCGTGACAGAACTGCAGCGCGTTCAGAACACTCTCGACGATCGTCTGCAGCACGACGGCGCGTCGGTCGATCGTCCGCGCATCCGAGCCGGTCGCGGCGAGGACTTCGGCTGAGTCACTGACCCGCAGACGTATGGCGATGGGGTTCGGGACCGTGGAGATGAAGGCGCGCACGGCCGGGATCAGTCCGTGTTCCAACGCCTCGGGATAGCTGAACAACGCGATGCCCTTCTGGCCGTCAATCGCAACACCCGCTAACTCGTGTTGCACGGCCTGCAGGCGAAGTTTCATGAGGCCATCCGCGTCGGCGGTGATCTCGGCAATCTCGTGCGCAACGTGCTGGAATCGCTCCGTGAGCGCCTCATGTGTCTTCGATGCCAGCCGGTAGCGACCCCTCGTTTGGGTGCGGAGCATCTGAACGAGCGCCTGGGAACTCTGCGCCGCGGGCAGGTGAGATGTGCGTTCCGCTCGCCGGACTCGCTGCTGCGAGCGCGTCACGAAGACCGCGAACGCGATGATCAGGCTGATCATGGTGCCGGAAACCGCGGCATCGGCGAGGGCAGGCAACACATCGTTCTGTGAGTAGACGCCGATCGCGATCTGCATCACCGCGCGGAGCGCCGCAACGCCGACCCCGGCGGTGAGGACGAGGGCCGCCGCGGGCAGGGCGCGACGCGTCTCGATGCGCAGCTGGCTGACGATGACGAGGGTCGAGATCACCGTCAAAAGGTTGATGAAAATGCGTCGACCGAGATCCCACCCGAACGGCACGGACTCGCCGACCGCGGTGTCGCCGATGCCGAGCACGATGACGGCCTGGGCCGTTGCGGCGAGAGCGAGAGCCCCCCCGAGCAATCCCACGGTGGTGACCATCGTGCGCATGTCCGCGTGACGGTCGGCCGTGCTCAACGCTTTGATGCGCTGAGCCTGCGTCACGGTGATCGGGATGGAAGTGGTCTCGGGCGCTTTTGATGTCTCGTTCGCGCGGCCCTCAGAGGCTCGACCTCGGGGTGACGCGGAGGCACTATCGGAGCTGGAGGTGGCGCGGCGTGCGTCGGTCGACACGTGGTACCTCCGAAATGGCTGGCGGGGATGGCGTTCCCCCCGCCGAGGCCGATACTAGCGCCACATCGGCCGATATCCCACATGACGCACGGTATTGCGCTTCTCGGTTAGCCCCAGGTCAGCGACTCGATATACCTCAACAGCACGCCCTCGCGCAGGGCCCACGGACTCACTTCGAGCTCGTCGACGCGCAGCGCCGTCATCGCCTCGTGCAACACGACCGCTCCCGCGACGATCTGCATCGTGCGGTCGGCGGTGATTCCCGGCAGCTCCTGCCGCGCGCTTGCGGGAAGGCGCGCGAGCCGCGGAATCCACGACGCGAGGGCGGCGCGGGGCAGAACCATCCGGTCGATTCCCGACCAACCGGGCATCGGATAGCCCGCGAGCTTCGCGAGCGAACGGATCGCCTTCGACGACCCGACGACATGGTCGGGCTTCGGGAGTGCGCGGAATTCTCGGGCGACCGGCGCGAGCACGTCGGCGGCATGGGCACGCAGGCGATCGACCGCGGCCTCGCCGGGCGGATCGTCGGGGAAGAACCCCAACGTCATCCGTCCGGCGCCGAGAGGAACGGATGCCGCGCGCTCGGGCAACTCGTCCGAACCCGATGCGAGCTCGAGCGAACCCCCGCCGATGTCGAAGAGCAGGATGCGTCCGGCCGACCATCCGAACCACCGCCGCACCGCGAGGAACGTGAACCTCGCCTCAGTCTCGCCGCCGAGCACTTGGAGGGGCTGACCGAGCGCCGCCTCGATCCGTTCGATGACCTCGGCGCCGTTCGTCGCCTCGCGCACGGCCGAGGTGGCGGTCGCGAGCAACTCGTCGACGGCCTCGGCGGCGGCATGATCGCGTGCCTCGGAAACAGCACTCTCGAGCGCTCGGATGCCGTCTTCCGTGATCGATCCGTCCGGCGCAAGGTAGCGCATCAGCCGCAGCACGGTGCGGTGGCTGGTCGTGCCGAGCGGCCGGCCCCCGGGTCTCGCATCGGCGACCAACAGGTGGACGGTGTTCGAGCCGATGTCGAGGACTCCCAGGCGCACCGGTGAAGCGTAGCGCGGCCGGGCTCCGTCTAACGGCCAGGCTCTGCCGACCGGCGCGATACCATCGGACGGTGCCCGCCGAGGAGACCACGACCACGTCACTGCTGACGCCCTACCGTGAAATCGAACGCGCCGAATGGGCGCGGGCGGCGGCCGGGATGGCCCAACCGCTGTCAGAGACAGAGATCGTGCAGCTGCGCGGACTCGGGGACCGCCTCGACGTCGACGAGGTGCGCGACGTCTACCTCCCCCTCAGCCGGTTGCTGAGCCTGTACGCCAACGCGACGAAGCGGCTCGGCGTCGATACGAGCGGATTCCTCGGCGAACCCGACACGACGACCCCCTTCGTCGTCGCC
The DNA here is from genome assembly GCF_000582705.2 of Microbacterium sp. C448. Taxonomy (NCBI): domain Bacteria; kingdom Bacillati; phylum Actinomycetota; class Actinomycetes; order Micrococcales; family Microbacteriaceae; genus Microbacterium; species Microbacterium sp. C448. The sequence continues at coordinate 3,683 of NZ_HG779669.1, read as the reverse complement.
GTCGCGGGTTCGGTCGCGGTCGGAAAGTCGACGATCGCACGCCTGCTGCGCGAGCTGATGAGCCGCTGGCCCGGCACCCCGCGGGTTGAGCTCGTGACGACGGATGGCTTTCTGTTCCCCAACGCGGAGCTCGAGCGCCGGGGCCTGATGAGTCGCAAGGGCTTTCCGGAGTCCTACGACCGCCGTGCCCTGATCCGCTTCCTGACCGAGGTCAAGAGCGGGGCCCCCGAGGTGCGCGCACCCTTCTATTCGCACATGCGCTACGACATCGTGCCCGACGCGAGCGTCGTCGTCCGGCGTCCCGACGTCGTGATCGTCGAGGGCCTGAACGTCCTGCAGCCACCGGCTTCGCCGAACGATGTCGCCGTCAGCGAGTTGTTCGACTTCGCCGTCTACGTCGATGCCGAACCCGAGCACATCGCGCGGTGGTTCGTCGAGCGATTCCTGGCTCTCCGCCGCGGCGCGTTCGCGAATCCCACGTCGTACTTCAACGTCTTCGCACACCTGAGCGATGAAGAGGCTGTCGAGACGGCCATGAAGTACTGGGACGAGATCAACATGCCGAACCTCGTCGAGAACGTCATGCCCACGCGACACCGCGCGACCCTCATCCTGCAGAAGGGTCCGGAACACGGCGTCGACCGGGTGTTCCTCCGCAAGCTGTAGGCGCTCGGGCCGGCCGCCTCACCTGCCGCACAGCCGCGCCGACTTAGGATGTCCCTCATGTGTGGAATCGTCGGATATGTCGGCCCGAGGCCGAGCCAGGCCATCCTTCTCGCCGGACTCGCGCGACTCGAATACCGCGGCTACGACTCCGCCGGCATCGCCGTGATCGACGGCTCGGGCGAGCTCGGGATGCGCAAGCGCGCGGGCAAGCTGAGCATCCTGAGGGACAACCTGGCCGCGAACCCGCTCCCCGCGGGCACGACCGGCATCGGTCACACCCGCTGGGCGACCCACGGTGGGCCCACGGACGTGAACGCCCACCCGCACCTCGCCGACGACGATCGCCTGGCAGTCATCCACAACGGGATCATCGAGAACTTCTCCGAGCTGAAGGCAGAACTACTCGCCGAGGGCTACGAATTCCAGAGCGAGACCGACACCGAGGTCGCGGCCGTGCTGCTCGGGCGTGAGTACCGAAAGAGCGAAGACCTCGCGACGGCTTTCCGCAACACCGTCAGCCGCCTCGACGGCGCATTCACGCTGCTCGCCGTGCACGAGGATCACCCCGACCTCGTCGTTGGCGCACGCCGCAACTCGCCCCTCGTGATCGGGCTCGGCGATGGCGAGAACTTCCTGGGGTCGGACGTCGCGGCGTTCGTCGAGCACACGCGCCACGCACTCGCGATCGGCCAAGACCAGATCGTCGAGATCCGGCCGGGTGGTGTGACCGTGACCGATTTCTTCGGGACATCCGTCGAGGTCGAGCCGTTCGAAGTGATGTGGGATGCCTCGGCCGCCGAAAAGGGCGGATGGTCGTCGTTCATGGCGAAGGAGGTCTCGGAAGAGCCCGAAGCCGTCGCCAAGACGCTGCTGGGTCGGACCCGCGACGGCCAGGTCGTCATCCCCGAACTCGACGGGCTCGACGAGCTTTTCGCGGGCATCTCGCGCATCGTCGTCATCGCGTGCGGCACGGCCGCCTATGCGGGTCTCGTCGGCAAGTACGCGCTTGAGCAGTGGGCCCGCATCCCCGTCGATGTCGAGCTCGCGCACGAGTTCCGCTACCGCGACCCCGTGATCGACGCCAGCACCCTCGTGGTCTCGATCAGCCAGTCCGGCGAGACGATGGACACGCTCATGGCCGTCAAGTACGCGCGGGAACGCGGCGCCAAGACGCTGTCGATCTGCAACACGCAGGGTGCGACCATTCCGCGCGAGTCCGACGCGATCGTCTACACGCACGCCGGACCCGAGGTGGCCGTCGCATCCACCAAGGCCTTCGTCGCTCAGATCACCGCCCTCTACCTGCTCGCGCTCCACGTCGGACGCGTGCGAGGCGCCCTGGGCGCAACCGAGGCGGCGCAGCAGGTGCTCGAGCTCGAGGCCGTGCCCTCGAAGATCGCGCAGATCCTCGAGCGTGAGCAGCCGCGCATCGAGCAGCTCGCGCACTGGATGGCCGACACCCGTTCGGTGCTGTTCCTCGGCCGGCACGTCGGGTACCCCATCGCCCTCGAGGGCGCCCTCAAGCTCAAGGAACTGGCGTACATCCATGCGGAGGGCTTCGCGGCGGGCGAGCTCAAGCACGGGCCCATCGCGCTGATCGAGCCCGGCCAGCCCGTCTTCGTCATCGTCCCGTCGCCCCGCGAGTCCGCGCTTCTGCACGCCAAGGTCGTCTCGAACATCCAAGAGATCCGTGCCCGCGGCGCCCGCGTCATCGCTATCGCGGAAGAAGGGGATGCCGCGGTGCTGCCCTTCGCCGACGAGGTGCTGCGCATCCCGCTCGCGGCCCCGCTGTTCGAGCCGCTGCTGGCGGTCGTGCCGCTGCACATCTTCGCGATGGGCCTGGCGACCGCGAAAGGCCTCGACGTCGACCAGCCCCGCAACCTCGCGAAGTCCGTCACCGTCGAGTAGGCGCGCGGGGCTCCGCTGTCACAGATCGACCTCTCGCACGCCGTGGAACGTCGATCCGCGACAGCGGAGTATGCCTGCGCGGAGAGCCAGGCGGGCCAGGGGCGGGGATAGGGTTGCGAGGTGAAGATCGGAGCCCACGCGTGATCGTCGGGATCGGCGTGGACATCGTCGACATTCCCCGGTTCGAGAGCACGCTCGAGCGCACGCCCCGCCTGCTCGAGCGCCTGTTCTCACCCGCGGAACGGATGCTCCGGCCCCGCTCCCTCGCCGCGCGCTACGCCGCGAAAGAGGCGCTGATCAAGGCCCTCGGCGGTTCGGACGGGGTGCACTGGACCGAGATCGAGGTCACCCCCGAGGCATCCGGACGTCCCTGGTTCACCCTCGTCGGCTCGACCGCCGATGTCGTCGCCGCGCGGGGCATCACGGCGATCCACCTCTCGATGTCGCATGACGCCGGGCTCGCGACGGCGTACGTCGTCGCGGAGTCGGATGTCCCGGCATCCGCGGTTGCCGCGGCACAGCCCGCATCGCCTCTCGAGGAGACCCCATGACCCAGCTGCCGGCCGGCGTCATGCGCGAGGCCCTCATCGACGTCGGAGCGATCACCGCGAACACGCGCCACCTGCGCCGGCTGACCGGCGTCGAGGTCATCGCCGTCGTCAAGGCGGATGGGTACGGGCACGGTGCTGCGCGCGCGGCTGTTGCGGCCCTCGAGGGCGGTGCCACGCGTTTGGGCGTCGCCGACGTCTCAGAGGCGCTCGCTCTGCGTCGCGCCGGAGTCATGGCCCCGATCATCGCCTGGCTGCACGCGCCCGGCGCCTCGTTCGCGGAGGCCGCGTCGGTGGGTGTCGAGCTCGGCATCTCGAGCTTCGACCAGCTTCTGCAGGCGGCGGCTGCGGCATCCGTCGACCGTCCCGTCGCCGTACATCTGAAGCTCGAGACGGGGCTGTCGCGCAACGGCATCGCACCGGGGGACTGGAACGTCGTGTTCGCCGAGGCCGCGCGCCTCGAGCGCACCGGCAAGCTGCGGGTCGTCGGGCTGTTCAGCCACCTCTCGAACGCGAGCCGCGAAGACGACCTCGCGGCGCTGGTGACGTTCGAGGGCGGGG
>NZ_HG779668.1:0-9211 GCF_000582705.2 Microbacterium sp. C448 | reverse complement strand
CCGCCGCTTCGACACATCGCCGCAACACACGCGGCAATAGACCTGCCCGAGGCGCGCCTGAACTGCGTGCGCGTCGGCATCGGGCTGTACGGTCTGTCGCCCTTCGCCGGGCGGTCGTCGGCCGAGCTCGGCCTGCGTCCCGCCATGACGCTCCGCGGAGCGGTCGCGGCCGTCCGCCGGGTACCCGCGGGGCAGGGCGTCTCGTACGGGTACGACTACCGCACGGACGGGCCCACCGCCCTCGCGCTCGTGCCGCTCGGCTATGCGGACGGTGTGCCGCGTGCCGCATCCGGTCGCGGTCCCGTGACGATCGGCGGCACCCGCCTGCGTGTTGCGGGACGCATCGCGATGGACCAGTTCGTCGTCGACGCGGGCGACACCCCGGTCGCGGTGGGGGACGAGGTCGTGCTGTTCGGTGACCCGACGCTCGGCGTGCCCGCGGCGGATGAGTGGGCGGATGCCTCGGGCACCATCAACTACGAGATCGTGACGCGGATCGGGCCACGGGTGCCGCGCCGGCAGGTGTCGTCGTGAGCGGGGTCGTCGTGAGCGGAGTACGGTCGTGACCGTCGCGGATGACCTGCTCGGCCGCCACGACATCGAGAGCACGGACGATATGGAGCAACTCGGACGACGGCTCGGCGCGGGGCTCGTCGCCGGGGATCTGCTCGTGCTCACCGGACCGCTCGGCGCGGGCAAGACGACCCTGACCCGCGGAATCGCGGAGGGACTCGGTGTGCGGGGGCCGATCCAGAGCCCGACGTTCGTGATCGCGCGGACGCATCCGTCCCTCGTCGACGGCCCGCCCCTCGTGCATGCGGATGCCTATCGCCTCGGCTCGGCGCTCGAGCTCGACGACCTCGATATCGACGCGGACGGCTCGGTCGTCGTGGTCGAGTGGGGGCGCGGCATGGCCGAGGGCTTGCGTGAGATCTGGTGGGAGCTCGAGATCGAGCGGCCGGTCGGGGGGCGGGGCGGGCATGTTGCGGAAGAGGGCAGCACAATGTGCGGTGATGCCTCGCGCTCAGCGGAAGCCCTGGACGACGATGCGCCGCGCGTCGTCACGATCTCGCGCCGCCCGTAGGTCTCGGCGCGTTGTAGGTCCTGCTGTGTGCGCCCGGCCTCGTCTTCCCCGCGCCGAAGTGGGGCACGGTGTCGGGGCCTGTGGGGCAGGTTCTACCGTGCCCCACAGCACCTGACGTGCCCCGGTCTGCCGGCGTCGGGGCGTTGGTCCCCGTCTCTGAGCTCGTCGACGTGACCTGTTGCGCCCTTCGGTCTCTGAGCTTGTCGACGTGACTCGCCGGGGCAGTGCTCGGGTGTTCTCTTCGTCAGGCTCAGGGAGTACGGGATCGGGCAGCTGAGGCCCTCAGCGCGCGAGCGGGGCGATGCCCCATCTAGTCACGCCGAGACCTGCGAGCGCCGTGAGCGCCGCTGTGATCGACGGATCGCCCCGGCGCTCGTCGCGCACCACCGCACCGATGACACGAGTGATGCCCGGGTTGGGGGATCGGACGACGACGTTCTCGGGCATCGCCGTGGTTGTGAGCACGAGGCGCGGCATGAGTGTGACTCCCAAGCCGCTTGCCACCAGGCCCATGACCGCTGCGGCATTGTCCGTCTCGAAGGCGATGTCGGGCTCGAACCCGACTCGCTCGCAGAATCGCAGCAGGTTTCCCCGGCACTTCGGGCAGCCAGCGATCCAGGGATCGTCCTCGAGCGCGATCATGTCGACGACGTCCTCGTCGGCCAGTGGATGGTCGCGCGGCAGGACGAGCAGCAGGTTGTCGTCAAACAGGTTCGCGAGACTGAGGCGGGAACGGTCGGGCCGCGTTCCGCGCGCGGCTTCGCCCGGGTAGGAGAATACGAGCCCAATGTCGCGCTCGCCGGACTCCACGAGGTCGATCGCCTCCGGTGGCTCCTCCTCCCCGTATCGGATGGAGACGCCCGGTGAGCGGTCGCGGAGCGTGCTTATGAGGGCGGGTACGAGAGTCGACGACGCCGAGGGAAAGCCGACGAGACGCACCGTGCCGGAACGCATCTGGGCGAGCGCCTCGATCTCGGCGAAGGCCACATCGAGGGCGTCCAGGGCGATGGCTGACTGCGCGGCGAGGGCGCGACCGGCATCCGTCAGCGTGATCGCCCGGCCCGTGCGCACGACAAGCGCAACGCCGAGCTTCGATTCGGTGCGCTGCAGATGCTGGCTGATGGCGGGCTGACTGACGCCGAGCGCGCGAGAGGCTCCCGTGATCGATCGGGTCGATTCGATGGCACGGATGATCCTCAGCGACTGGAGGCCCAGGTCCGGCGCGGTGCCCGTCATCGGGTCAGCGTAACGCTTCACGGTTGTCCACGGCCTATTCGGATAACCAACGCTTATTCACTCGATAACACCGTGTGCCGAGGTTTCGCGTCAGGGTGCTTCCCGTCACAGGATCGGAGCCATGACCCACCTCGCGCCATCCGCTTCGACCGGTCGTCGGCTCGCTGCCCATGCCGACGCCGCTGAGACGACGTTCGATGCGTCTGACGCGCACGAGTTCTTCGACGGCGGTCGTGGCTACTTCAACGCGTGCAGCATGGGGATCCCGACTCGGGACGTCGCTCGCGCGATGACGGACGACGCGGCGGACTGGTTGCGAGGGGATGCTTCGCCGAGCGGGTACACCGCGGTCGTGGAATCCGCGCGTGCTCGGTTCGCGCAGCGCGTCGGCTGCCCGGTGCAACGCGTCGCGATCGGTGCTCAGACGTCCGTGTTCGCGTCGCTCTTCGCCGCCGCGGTGCCGTCCGGGTCCGAGGTTCTATGCGTGGACGGGGACTTCAGCTCGATGGTCTTCCCGTTTCTGGTCGCCGGCGCCGAGATCGGATACACGGTCCGCCATGTGCCCCTGCACGCTCTGGCGGCGGAGATCGGGCCGCGCACGGCCGTGGTTTCGTTCAGCCTCGTCCAGTCGATCGATGGGGCTATGGCCGACGTCGACGCGGTTCGTACGGCCGCCGCGCGACACGACGCCCTGACGTTGTGCGACCTCACCCAGGCGGCCGGCGCGGTGCCGGTCGACGCCACGCACTACGACGCGACCATCACGAACGCGTACAAGTGGTTGATGGCTCCGCGCGGAGTGGCGTTCCTCACGCTCTCGCCCCGGGCTGCAGGGTTCGTGAAGCCGTTGCACGCCGGTTGGTACGCGGGTGAGGACGTGCTGGCGTCGTTCTACGGTCCGACGATGACGCTCGCCCGGACCGCTCGACGATTCGATGTATCGCCCGCCTTTCCGGCCTGGGTGGGTGCGGATGCCGCGCTCGCGTTCCTCGACAGGTTCGGCAGCGACGACGTATGGGAACACAACATATCCCTCGCCGACGCGTTCTGCGTCGGGGTGGGGATCGAGCCACGGGGACGGGCCATCGTCTCGCTCGACGATCCCGACGGTGAGCGGTTTCGCGCCATGAGTCGCGCCGACCTTCGCGCTACCCAACCGGACGGCCGCCTTCGCGTCTCGTTTCATCTCTGGAACACGCTCGACGACGTTGCTGCCGCCGTTCGCGCGGTCCGTTCCTCAGAGCGGCGGCCATGATGAGCGCCCGAGCCGTGGCATCCGATGTCGTCACGATTGGCGTCTCGGCCAGACATTCGTCATTCTCGTACTACAGCCCGCACCGTTGCAGCCTCTTCGCGTCGTCCAGTACGCGAGGATTCTCGAGCGCGCCCGTCCCTGGCGCCAATCACTAGGAGTCATCATGCGAACCCTACGAAACACCACGGCCATGGTCGCGATCCTGGCCGTGACCGGCATCCTCGCCGGCTGCACTACCGGCAGCGCGGGTGGTGCCGAGGAGTCGGCGGCGCCGACGGTCGACAAGGTCACGATCGATACGACATCCATGAGCGGCGCGAACGAGATCGCGAAGGTGGGCGGATTCTTCGACGATGAGTTGGCCGAACTCGGCATCGCGGTCGAGTACACCCTGCTGGGCACGTCAACCCAGATGCTCGAGGGCCTCGCCTCGCGCGCGCTCGATTTCACCGATATCGGCTACGTAGCCGTTGCCACGGGCGCCGCCGCGAACGTCCCGTTCGACATCATCGGAGCCGCATCGAGCGGTGGCGGCGACGCCATCCTGGTGCCGACCGGCGGAGCCACCTCGATCGAGGACCTGGCTGGTGCGACCGTCGCCACGTCGAAGGGCAGCAGCGCCTGGGCGCTCCTGGTGCGCGCGCTCGAGGACGCCGGGATGTCTACCGACGACATCGAACTGATCGATCTCGCACCCGACGAGGCGCAGAACGCATTCCTCACCGGCCAGGTGGATGCGTGGGCGCTCTGGGTCGGGACGAAATCCGACGCGGTCAACGACACCAACAGCGAAGAGCTCATTACGGGCGAGGAGCTCGGTCTCGTACCGGGTGCGATCGTCACGCGCACGGCGCTCGCCGAAAGCGACCCCGTCGTCATCGACGCGTTCCTGCGCGCTCGTCAGTCGGCCGTCGGCTGGCTGGCGGAGGACCCCGAGGCCGTTGCCGAGGCGATTGCCGCCGACCGCAACGTTGAGGTCGCCGTGGCCACGCGATTCCTTGAACTCAGCGCCCCGATGAACGAGGCCGTCGACGAAGAGCTGGCGGAAACCTACCAGTCGATCGCTGACCTGTTCGCCGACCTCGGCGAGATCTCGAGCTCGCCCGACATCGCGGCGCGCGTGAACAACACCTTCATCGAGAGCATCGCGGACTGAACGCCGAGGGGCCGGAGCGACCACCCCGGCCCCGTCCCTTTTGGAGGAGATATGACGACCAAGCGGATGATCAAGCTCGGCCTACTGGTCGAGCCGCCCGGCGCGAGCTACAACTCGTGGGTGAACCCGACGACGCGCCCGGACGCGGCCCTGCACTTCGATTCGGCTCGCCACCTCGTCCAGCTGGCGGAGAGTGCCGGTTTCGCGTTCGCGTTCGTCGCGGACAGCGTGTCCATCGAACCCGGGGCGAAGCCGTACTACGTCAACCGCTTCGAACCGTTCACACTCCTCGGCGCGCTCTCCGCATGCACCCGGACAATCGGCCTGGTCCCGACGTTCACGACGTCGTTCACGGATCCGTACACGATCGCGCGCCAGCTCGCCTCGCTCGATCACCTGAGTGGCGGCCGCGCGGGGTTCAACCTCGTCACCTCGGCACACGCGAGCGCGGCGGCGAACTACAGTTCGCCCGCGCTGCCCACGCACGATGAGCGGTACGTGCGCGCGGCCGAGTACCTCGAGGTGCTCCGCGGTCTGTGGGACACCTGGGACGAGGACGCTTTCGTGCGGGACGTCGCGACCCGCACTTACTTCGACCCCGAACGGATGCATGTCCTCGACCATTCGGGCGAGTACTTCCAGGTGCGCGGGCCGTTGAACATTGAGCGCCCGGTGCAGGGACATCCCGTCGCCTTCCAGGCGGGTTCTTCTCCCGTCGGGCGGGACTTCGCGGCGCGGTTCGCCGAGGGCATCTTCGCCAAGGAGAATTCGCTCGACCTCGCCCAGGAGTACTACGGCGACATGAAGCGTCGCGCGGCAGAGCACGGTCGCGACCCCGACCAGATGAACATCTTCATGGGCGGACAGGTCGTCGTTGGCCGCACGGCCGCCGAAGCCGAGGACAAGTACGCGCGAATCCTCAGCTACACCGACGACGAGCAGGCGCTGCGCTGGCTCGGTTTCTACTACAACTATCTCGACTTCTCGGTCTACGACCCCGACGGCCCCTTCCCGCAGGAGGTCACGGCGATCGGGGCGAACTTCTTCCAGGGGATCACGGCCCGATTCGCGGAGGAGGCGGCCCGGAAGAACCTGACCCTTCGCGAGGTCGCGCAGATGGCCACGACCCCGCGCGAGGACTTCTTTGGAACGCCCGAGCAGGTGGCCGACGCCATGGAGCAGTGGTTCGTCGAGGGCGCGGCGGACGGGTTCTTGCTCAACAACTGGGTCCAGCCCGTCGGGCTCACCGACTTCGTCGAACTCGTCATCCCCGAACTGCGTCGTCGGGGGATCTACTCGTCTGAGCCGCCCGCGGCGACCCTGCGGGAGAATCTCGGGCTCGACCACGTGCCGAGCCGATACCAGGGGGTGCGCTCGTGACGTCCTCCGCCGCGCACCTGCGCATCCGTGGCCTGCAGAAGATCTTCGACGGTGCCCGCGGCGAGGTCGTCGCGCTCACCGGCGTCGATCTGGATGTCCGGCGCGGCGAGATCATCACGGTGATCGGGCCGAGCGGGTGCGGCAAGAGCACGCTGCTGAAGATCGTGGCGGGCCTCGAAACCGAGTACGAGGGCGTCGTCGAGCTCGACGGGCGTCCGGTGCACGGCCCGGGTCCGAGCCGTGCGGTGATCTTCCAGGAGCACCGGCTGTTCCCCTGGCTGAACGTGGCCCGCAACATCGCGGGTAATCTGTCGCTCCGCAGCGCCTCCGTCCGCGTCCGCGTTGAGGAGCTGCTTCGGGTTGTCAAGCTCGAGGGCTTCGCGAACGCGTTCCCGAAGGAGCTCTCCGGCGGGATGGCGCAGCGCGTCTCGATCGCGCGAGCGCTGCTGCGTGACCCCGAGGTACTGCTCCTCGACGAGCCGTTCGGCGCACTCGACGCGTTCACGCGGTCCCACATGCAGGATGTCCTGCGCGACATCTGGCGGGAACGGGGAACGACGATGATCTTCGTCACGCACGACATCGATGAGGCGCTCGTGCTCGGCGACCGCGTCGTCGTGATGAGCCCGCGGCCGGGGCGCGTGCACGAGATCATTCCGGTCACGCTGCCCGTAGAGCGGGATCGGGCGAGCGACGAGTTCCTTGCGCTGCGAGCGGAACTGGTCCGCGTCTTCGGCGACATCGCGGTGCCGGACGAGTCCGACGTGCCGAGAAGGGACGCAGCATGACCGCCACGGTGACGTCCCCCGCGGCGGTGTCCGCGATATCCGAGGTCGCTCGTCGATCGACGCCGCGTCGCAGACGACGTCGTGGTGGTCTGTGGATCGGCGCGCTCTTGCCGGTGGCCGTGATCGGCCTCTGGCAGTTGCTGTCGGCGGCACGGGTCATCGACAATCAGCTCTTTCCCGCGCCGTCCGACGTCGCCGTGAATTTCTGGGCGCTCACGGTGAACGGCATCCTGCTCGAGAACTTCCTCGTGAGCCTCGCCCGGGCGACTGGCGGGCTCGTCATCGGCGCGACGCTCGGCCTGATCGCGGGAGTGCTCGTCGGTTTCTCCACGATCGCGGAGAAGGTCGTAGACCCGACCCTGCAGATGCTGCGCACGGTCCCGTTGCTCGCGGTGACACCCCTGTTCATCCTGTGGTTCGGGTTCGGTGAGTTGTCCAAGGTCATCCTCATTACCACCGGCGCGTTCTTCCCCATGTACGTCAACACATTCCTCGGGGTGCGTGGAGTCGACCGCAAGCTCTTCGAGGTCGGCCAGGTGATGCAGTACAGCACGTGGGACCAAGTCCGACTTCTCATCGTTCCCGGGGCGCTTCCGAACATCCTTCTGGGTCTTCGGCTTTCCGTGGGGATGGCGTGGCTGTGCCTTGTCGTGGCGGAGCTGACCGGTGCGCAGTCGGGGATCGGCTACCTGATCCAGGACGCCCGGAGTCTGCTCAACACCGCGACCGTCATGGTCGGTGTCGTCGTTTTCGCCGCGGTGGGGAAGATCTCGGACTCGCTCGTTCGGATACTCGAGCGACGCCTCCTCGGGTGGCGTGACAACTACGACGGGGCCTGAGGGCTCGTCCGACCACGTTCGGGCGCGTGCCCGGGGGCTGGACGGATGTCGGAGGTGGCGTTCAAGATCGACCCATGCACACGACGAACTACTTCGACACCTTCATCGCGGTCTCCGAAGACACGGCGGCGACAGCAGCGACCGAACCGCCGACTCGTGCCAGCCCGAGTGTCGCCGAGCTGACCTACCGCATGATCGCCGAGAATCCGTACCGGTTCACCTCGGACGACGTCATCTTCGCGGTGTGGGCCGATCGTCGCGACATCCCGGCCGGAGAGCGCGAGTCGGCGCGCGCAGAGTTCTTCGCCAAGGGTCAGCCGTGCATGCGCTCGAGCGACCTCGGTAAACGATACGGATGGGGCGTGCACGCGGACGCGGAGGGACGAATCGCACTCGTGCCGGTCGAGTCCGAGGAGTACGAGCGCATGGCGACCGGGGAAGGCGGTGTCACAGTCACCCGGGCGATGCGCTCGAAGCGCTGAGCGCCCGCGCCCGCGACTACCCTGGAGGGCGTGATCCTCGCCATCGACACCTCCCTCGGCTCTGCCGTCGCGGTCGTCGACCGCGACGGGGTCACGCGCGGCGAAGCGTCGAGTCCCAACGCGCTCGGACACGCCGAGATCATCGGCACCCTGATCGAGGGCGCCTTGGCCGAGGCATCCGTCACCCCGCGCGACATCACGCACGTCGCCGCGGGCATGGGGCCGGGCCCCTTCACCGGCCTGCGCATCGGCATCGCCGCCGCTCGCACGTTCGCCCTCGCGCGCGCCGTTCCGGTCATCGCCGTCGCGAGTCACGACGCCGCGGCGCTCGCCGAATTCGAGACGGCTGCATCCGGACCGATCGCGATCGTCACCGACGCGCGCCGCCGCGAGTTCGCCTACACGGTGTACGCGGGCGTGGCCGAGGGCCTGCCGATCCGAACCACCGAACCCGCGCTCGCACCCCGGGACGACCTCGATGCACGGCTCCTCTCGCTCGGCCTGCCCGCGAATCCCGTCCGGCGCGTCGATGTCACGTCCATCTCGGCGGGCGCACTCGGGCGTCTTGCGGGACGGATGCTCGCTGCCGGAATCGTCGCGGACAGGCACGCCGGCGACGGCTCATCCGCCGAGCCGCTCTACCTGCGCTCGCCCGACGTGACCCTCGGCCACGCACCCAAGCGGGTGGGCGTATGACGCTACGGACGGCAACCGCCGACGACCTCGACGCGATCATGGCGCTGGAGCGTGCCTCGTTCCCGACCGACGCGTGGTCGGAGGCGATGATGCGCGAAGAACTCGCCTCGCGCCACGGCCGCTACCTCGTGCTCGAAGAAGCCGGACGCCTGATCGGCTACGGCGGTATCCGGGCTGTGCAGGGCGGGACGGATGCCGACATCCAAACCATCGCGCTCGTCGAAGACGCGCGGGGTCGAGGGCGGGGGCGCGGGCTGCTGCGCTCACTGCTGACCGAGGCGGGGGAGCGCGGGGC
>NZ_HG779667.1:0-8305 GCF_000582705.2 Microbacterium sp. C448 | reverse complement strand
CACCGATACACCACGTCCCAGGACTTGACCTGATTGGTCCAAATCAACGCAACCTCGGCTCGCTCCATCAAGACATGTGGGAAGGGTCGGGGCAGGAGCTGGCGGCCAGCGGACTGCTTGGCGTATATCCAGTTGGCGGCTGGTGGAAACGCAACCAGCGCAAAGATCGGCTCAACATCCCGGTTCGTTACTCGCTGATCGTGTCTCTAAAGACCCGGGAGCAAGGCGTCGATCTTTACACGCCGATCGCAACTGACCTCCAGCTGCCCATTGAGATCGCTGACGCATGAGAGATCTGCGTGTTTCCGAGATGGCCCGCTCCGGCTGACGAACTTAAGCATTGCCCGCCAAAAACCTGATGATCCCTTCGGGTCCAAGTCGCTGATCCGCTGGCGCGCCGTGCTGTCCCGGGTGTACCCGATCATGAGCGTGAAGACGACTTGGAACAGGGTGCCGAGTGCGCCGATGAAGACGCCCCATCGGGCTCGGCTCTCGCCCGTTTCAGGGTTCCCCGGGATGCTCAGCTGGAGGCGGGCAAGCATGCCCAGAACAAGACCCGCGATTGGGATCACAAAAGCGGCGATGAAGCCGATCAGAGCCAGGGTATTCGTGTTCGGACAAGCCTCGGAGTGATTGCCCGCCGCTCAGAGGAGTCTCCTCCAGCGTGCTCGTAGCCGACTCTCCGCGGAGCGCGCCGACCGGTCGCCAACCCAGTGCGGGGGCATAGACGGCGCAAAGGATCCGGATAGGGGCACGCGGTGTAGTGGTGATCCGCCACGAACGAATATGACCCAAGGATCGACCATGAGACGACTCGCCCTGACCTCCACCGCCCTCCTGGCCTCTGCGCTCCTGGTGTCCGGATGCGCTGTGACTGCCACCACCTCGAGCACGCCCACCTCGTCCAGCTCCGCATCGACCACCGAGTCGAACTCGACCGTCACGGTGGATACGAGCAACGCCAGCGGCGACATCGACTGGAGCGCTCTGCCGACCACTGAGGTAGGGCTCACCGACGACGGCCTCACCATCACCGAGGCCGGCACCTACGTCCTGAGTGGATCCACCACCGGACAGGTTGTGGTGGGCACCGACGGGAATGTGCGCATCATCCTGAACGGCGCCACGATCGCGAGTAGCGCGGGCGCCGCCATCCAGGTCGACAGCGCCGAAACGACAGTCATCGAACTCGCGGATGGCACGACCAACACCGTCTCCGACGGATCCACGCGCAGCGACGACCAGATCGACGACGAAGAACTCGACGGTGCCATCTACTCCGCGGATGACCTGATCATCACAGGTACGGGTTCGCTCGATGTCACCGCGACATTTGCCGACGGCATCGTGGGCAAGGACGACCTATGGATCGAGTCCGGAACGATCACCGTCGAGAGCGTCGACGACGGCATCCGTGGCACCGACTCGCTGACGATCAGCGGCGGCACCATCGCGATCGACGCAGCGGGCGACGGCGTGAAGTCCAGCAACGATACCGACGCCGGAGCGGGGCAACTCGTCGTCTCGGGCGGTGACATCACGATCACCACGGGCGATGACGGTGTCAAGGCCGAGCAGCAGGTGACGATCACGGGCGGCACGATCGACATCCTCGAATCCGTCGAGGGCATCGAGGCGCCCGTCATCGTGATCGATGGTGGCGACATCTCGGTCGATGCGAGCGACGACGGCATCAACGCCGCCGCGTCGGCCATCGTCACGAGTGGCCTCAGCGTGACGATCAACGGGGGAGACATCACGATCGTGATGGGCTCGGGAGACACCGACGCGATCGACAGCAACGGTGACCTCACGATCACGGGCGGCACGATCGACATCACCGCGCAGTCGTCGACCGACTTCGACGGGACGGGAACGTTCTCGGGCGGAACCCTGATCGTCAACGGCGAACAGCTGACGGAACTGTCGAACCAGATGATGGGCGGCGGCGGCGGTGGCGGCCGGCGACCGTAGGACGTGACGTTCCGGCGGCGTCGACCCGCCTAGACGAGACCGAGAGCGCTCAGTCCGCTGGTCACGCTGCCCCGCGCTGGGCAGGCGTGACCAGCTGCTGGATGGCGGTCGCGTACGTCCGGATCAGTGCCTCGGGATCCGCATCGAGAAGCGCGGTGTCGCGCACCAGCCAGAGCGTGGACATGAGGCCGCCGACGGCGGCAGCGACGAGCCGCGCGCGCAGGTCGGCGTCGGAACCCGTGAGGATAGCGCGGAGCGGCTCGACGAAGTTGTGATCGTGCGCAAGATGGAGCGCGGATGCCACGTCGCCCGCGTCGCTGGCGCGCACGAGAGCGAGATACACGCCCCGCACCTCGTACTCCGTGTCGATGACGTATCTGACCAGGCGCTCGCCGAGTGTCTCCAGGGGGAGCTCGAACCGCAGAGCCCACTCCGGCGGGATCTGCATGGCGTCGAGGAAGAGCTTCTCCTTCGACCCGTAGTGCCGGATGACGAGCGCCGGATCCGCGCCGGCCTCGCGTGCGATGTCCCGGATGGATGTCGCCGCGTATCCGTGATCGGCGAACAGAGAAGCCGCCGCGTGCTTGATCGCCGTCTTGCTTCGTCCTCGTTCGCCGCCCATTTCACCCTCCGCTCCGAGTATGCCCTGATCAAATGTCACCATCGTTGACTTTGTTCCCCCTGGGGATCAGAATCGACCTGACAGTCGAGGGCGACGGAGGAGAATCTCATGGCGAAAAACGATCGACCGCTCACCGCGAAGAGTTCGGTCGGGGAGTGGCTCAAGCATCCGGTCGGCGGCGCTCTGCTGCGTGAGATGCTCGCGCAGGGTGGCCAGAGCGAGAAGGCGCTCGCGCCAGTGAAGTTGCTCTCGTTGCAGCGTCTCGTCGCGATGAGTCAGGGGCAGCTCAGCCAAGAAGTCGTCGACGATCTCGTCCTCCGGGCGAACGGCGGCGTCGTCGTGGAAGACTCCGACGACGACGAGGAGACCGGCTGGATCGAGCAGATCACACCGGGACGATTCACGGGAAAGACCGTCGTCGTGACGGGTGCTGCATCCGGTATCGGTCGCGCGACCGCCGCCCGGATCGTGCGCGAAGGTGGACGCGTCATCGGCGTCGACGTCTCCGCCGAGCGGCTCGCAGACGTCGCAGAGTCGCTGACCGACGGAGACTTCGTACCGGTCGTTGCCGACATCACCGACCCCGACGGCATCGACGCGATCATGTCGGCGGCCGGCGATCGGATCGACGGACTGGCGAACGTCGCGGGAATCATGGACGACATGTCGCCGCTGCACGAGGTGAGCGACGCGATGTGGGAACGCGTGATGGGCATCAACGTGACCGGGATGTTCCGGCTCACGCGGGCCGTCATCCCGGTCATGCTCGCCGCAGGAACCGGCTCCATCGTCAACATCGCCTCGGAGGCCGGCATCCGTGGGTCGGCCGCGGGCGCGGCGTACACGGCATCCAAGCACGCGGTGATCGGCCTCACCCGCAGCAGCGCGTTCCTCTACGCGCCGCAGGGCATCCGCGTCAACGCCGTCGCGCCCGGCCCGGTCGCAACCAACATCGGGGGTATCTCGATGGAGGGCGAATATCGGGAGCGGATCGCGAGCGCAATGACCGTGCTGCCCCCGATCGCCGAACCCGAACAGCTCGCGGCGTCGATCACCTTCCTGCTCAGCGACGACGGCACGAACCTGACCGGGGTCATCCTGCCCTCCGACGGGGGCTGGTCGGTGATCTGAGGCGGCGCCTCCTCTTCGCCCCCATCTCGCGGCCGTTCGGCGGGCGTGAACCACCGTGATGCCCTAATCGGTGACGGCCTTCTTCGGGAGCTTCTTCGTCGCGGGCTCGAGCCCGGTGGGCGGCCCGCCGAGCGCCCGAAGCGCATACAGGATCGTGGCCAGGTCGACCAGCTCCTGCACGAGGGCACCGGCCACGGCCGGGATGACCCCGGTCGTAGCGACGAGCATGAGGCCGACGCTCAGGCCGATGCCGATCCAGATCGCGGTGAGAGCCACCCGTAGGGTGTGTCTGCCGATCGACACCGCATCGACGACGTTGGCGAGAGAGTCGACCAGGATGACGACATCGGCGGCCTCGCCGGCCGCGGTCGCGCCGCGCGCGCCCATCGCGACCCCGATATCGGAGGCGGCCAGCACGGGCGCGTCGTTGATCCCGTCGCCGACCATCATCATCGGGCGCGGACGCATCTGGGCGGCGAGCTGGACTTTCTCTCCGGGGAGGAGCTCCGCGTGAACATCCTCGATACCGACTTCTCGAGCGATCGAGTCTGCTGTCGATCGGCTGTCTCCGGTCAGCACGACGAGGCGTTCGACGCCGTGCGCGCGCAGCCACGAGACGACGGCGGATGCTTCGGGCCGGGGGTCGTCCGCCAACACGAGAACCCCGGCGAAGCGGCCGTCAATCGCGACGTACGCGGCGGCCTCACCCGCGGAGAGCGTGGCTCTCGTGGTCTCGGGAGCGACCGAAGCGACGTAAGCGGGCTTTCCGACCACGACGGAATGCCCGTCGATGAGGGCCGTCACCCCGTTGGTGGCGTTCTCGCTGGCCTCCTCAGACATCATCAACTCGAGTCCGCGGTCGAGGGCCGCGCGGCGGATGCCGTCGGCGAGCACGTGCGATGAGTACTGTTCGGCGGAGGCGGCCAGGAGCAGCAGCCGATCCGCCGGGATGTGTTCGGACGGCCGGACGTCGACGAGAGCAGGCCGGCCCTGCGTGATCGTGCCCGTCTTGTCGAACGCCGCCGACCGCACGCGCGCGAGTTGTTCGATGACGGCGCCGCCCTTGATGATGACACCCGCCTTCGCGGCGCGGGAGAGGCCGCCGAGGAATGCGACGGGCGCGGCGATCAGGAGTGGGCACGGCGTGGCGAGCACGAGCACCTCGGCGAAACGCGTCGGGTCGCCCGAGATCGCCCACGCGGCCCCGGCCAGCACGAGAGCGACGGCCGTGAACGGGATGGCGAAGCGATCCGCGAGCCGCACGACCGGGGCGCGCGACCCCTCCGCGGCGTGGACGAGCGCGATGATCTGCTGGTACTGACTGTCGGCACTGCGGCGCACCGCCCGGATGCGCACCGCCCGTGATCCGTTGATCGCGCCCGAGAGGACCTCGCCGCCGGCTTCGCGACTCACGGGAAGGCTCTCTCCCGTGAGGGAGGACTCGTCGAACGTGCCGGTGTCGGAGAGCAGGATGCCATCGACGGGGACGATCTCGGCCGGGCGGATGAGCAGGACATCGCCGATCGCGACGTCGTCGACGTCGACATCCTGTACCTCGTCGGAATCGGAGGCACGCGGATGGGTCACGATATGGGCGATGCGCGGCGACCTGTCCAGCAGCGCCGTCAGATCTCTCTTGGCGCGGCGGGCCGCGAAGTCCTCGAGAGCTTCACCGCCCGAGAGCATCAGCACGATGATCAACGACGCGACGTATTCGCCGACGGCCAGAGTCGCGACCATGGCGACCACGGCCAGGATGTCGAGGCCGACGTGACCGCGGAGGACGTCGCGGACCATCCCGACGAGTGTCCACGCGACGAACACGCTCACGGCGGCGGTCGCGAGCCACCGCCCCGCGACTTCCTCGCCCACGGAGTGCAGGACGAGCACGGCGACGAGGATGATCGCCGCGACGGTGATCACGGGATACCGCCACAACATCCGGAAGGAGCGCACGATGTCAGCCTCCTCTCCCTGAGCGCCGATAGCCAGGCAGATGTTCTCCCGGCATCGGGACGGGCGTGCGCGGTCGGCCTACGGTGTCGGGTCGTCGCCGCGCTGCCAGGCGATCGCTATCAGGCGTTTGAGGATGTCGAGGTCTATGTCGTCGAGTTTCTTCACGTAGATGCATCCGGCGCCCTCGGTGTACGTACCGAGCTGCGGCAGCAAGGCCGCGCCCTCGGGTAGATCCTTGAGGCCGTAGAGCGAGAGCTGTGCCTTCCGCGGCGAGAATCCCGTCTTCGGCCATTCGCCCTTCGTGCGGGGATTGGCGGGAGAGACGTACTGGTAGCTGCCGTACCCGACGATCGACGGGCCCCAGAGCACCGGGTCGACGCCGGTCACCTCGCGGAAGATCTCGGCGAGTGCAATCCCGTCGGCGCGACGCCGCTGAGGCGTTGCGGCTTCGAGAAAAGCTGTGACATCGGCATCCGTCGCCCGCGTCTTGATCTCGCTCATCGCGCCATTATCGCTCGCGTGCTCACGGTGCCGCATCACTCTCGAGGGGTAGTAGCTCGAACGCAGCGGGCGGCGTCGCGATCCCGTTCACCTGCAGTGCGACGGCGTGCTCGCCCGCGTAGTAGCGGCGCGTAGTGATCGCACGAAAGGAATGCCGGCGGTCGATCGCCAGTTCTTCGCCGCGGGCGAGGTCGGCGGTTGCGAGCTTGAAGACCTTCGTGCCGAGTGAGCCATTGGCCCGGCGGTGGTGCACGACGTAGTCCACCGACAGACGCGCGGTTTCGGTGCCCGTGTTTCGGATGACGGCGGTGAAGCGGACCTCATCGCCCCACGGCACCCGGGCTTCGGAGATGAACGGCCCGTCGACCTGGACGGCCGCGGGCCCGAACCCGAGTAGGGCGAGAGCCTGCGGGTCGCCGCGCTTGACGAGCGTGCGGAGCGCATGGCGCACGAGGGCCGGGGTCGTGGGTGCGGGGGTGTCCAGCCAGCGCCGCGCCGTCGCGACGACGAGTTCGGGGGAGTCGCGGCTGAGGTCGTTGAGGTGGTTCGCAACAGATCGGCGCACGTACTCGCTGTCGTCGCGATACAGGGCGTCCAGAATGATGACCGTGACGCCGGGTCGATCGAGCAGGCCCGGCACGCGGACCGCCCACGGCAGGTACACGCGCGTGCCCTCGCTCGCGAGCCGCCGCACGTGCTCGTCCGGTGAAGCGGTCCAGTCGGTGACGATCTCGAGGGCATGGTCGAGGTCGTGACGGAGCAGCGTGCGGATCGCGAACTCCGCCGTCAGCCGACTCGTCAATTCGGAGAGCAATGCCATGGCGTCGTCGAACGAAACATCCGTCCCCTCGTCGACGGCGCGGGCCGCGACGGCGCTGGTGACGGGCCAGATCAACCAACCCGTGAAGGCGGCGTCGCGGGTGGCGGCAGAGCGGATGATTCGGGCGAGCGTCGCGTAGTCGCCCGGGACATCCGCCAGCAGGGCATCGCGCAGCAGGTCCGCGCGTTCCCGGAGCGACAGCCCATCGAGCGATTCCGCCGCGACGGGTAGCTCGCGGAGCTGCCGCCCGGGCATGGCGTCCTGGATGCACCGGGTCAGCTCGCGTGCCACCCCGACGCCGAGGAGTTCGTCTGCGAAGGGCATGCCCCCATCATCGCGCGGTCGTCCGACACCGGGGGCGGGCGCGTCCCCTCCCGTTCGCTTGCGGCCGGTTCAGTGCGTGTCGAAAACCTGCTGGTAGTCACGCACGCGCGCGTGAATCCGCTGCCACTCCTCACCCGTCAGAGCAGACGGATCGGCAGCCGGTGGCAGTGCCCCGAACCGCATGAGGCAGGCCATCAACAGCAGCCGGGCCTTCGTCGCGGTGAGGTTGCTGCCCGAGATGAACGCGGGCCCCGGACCGCCCCCGACCATGCCCTCCGCGTTGCCGCGGTTGACGCACACCACGGGCATTCCGCGGAGCACCGCCTGTTCGAGCGCCGCCGTCTCGGATTCGTTGCCGATGCCGAAGGGAGCCATTCCCTCGAGCACGAAACCCGCGAGGGGGAAGTTCTGGAGGTTCTTCTCGATACGTGCCAGGATCTCGACCTGCATGGCTGCGGAGTCGGAGAAATCGTCCATGCCGTAGCGCGCATACTTGGCGATCGTGACCTTCGGGATGGCGCTCTCGAGCAGCATTCCCGCGGGATCCTTGAGGGGGACCTCGACCGTGTTCACCCCGGTCTGTCCGGCCGTCACGCCGAGGACGACGTTGGGAATGCGGCGCAGGTTGACGGCGGAGCGCGACGTGTGCGCCTTGGCCGGGCGGTAGGTGAGCATGGGATCGCCCGGAGCGCCGATCGTGCCGATGATGCCGCCGTGCCCGCCGGTCGCAACGAAGCCGCCTGGCCGAGCATCCGCCTTCTGCGCGTCGCGCGCGGCGAAGATCTGCTCGTCCTGCACGAGCACGACACCGATCGCATCGGCGCCCTGCGTGTCCGCCCAGATGCGCGAACGGATGTAGGCGACGCTGTCGACGAGGTTGCGATCGCCGTCGTTGGCAAGCGCCCCGTGCGGCCGCTGCGAGGCGTTGCAGCTGAACGGGATGGTCGTGTCGATGAGCAGATTCAGCCAGTAGGCGG
>NZ_HG779666.1:0-21578 GCF_000582705.2 Microbacterium sp. C448 | reverse complement strand
CCACACGCGCGCTGTCTTCGAGCCACATCGCGCCCTCGTAGTCACCGCGATCGAGCGTCGACTGCACGATGTTGGTCAGCCGGGCGAGCGTCGCCATCGCCGGCGCGTGCGCCAGATGGTACGGCCGGTAGCCGAAGAAGTCCTCGCCCCGCACCTCCGGCGCGATGTCGCCGTCGGAGAAGCCGCGGTCGGTGCGCTGCGACGCGGCCAGTCCGTTCACGTAGCCGCCCGACGGGGCCGCGCGCACGAACTCGTAGCGCCCCTTCGAGCCGAGCATGTTGTTGCCGCCCTTCTCGTCGAGACCGAACCGGTCGATCTCTTCGAAGATGCGGGAGGCGTCGGGGTAGAAGGTCTGGCGGCTCTCGGTTCCGGGGCTGAGCGGCTCGATGCCCTCCTGCTCCCAGGCCCCGCCGTCACGCGTGCGCGCCATATAGGGCAGGGCGAACAGCCCGTCATCGGGACCGATCGTGACCGCGTACACCGGGACGTCGGCCTCAGACATCCGCCCTGCCACGAAGTCGCCTGCGGGAGTCACATAACCGTCGGGTGGCGCGTAGAGGTCGGATGCGTCGCGCTCGAGCGGATGCGCCGAGTACGCCTCGATGTACACGGTGACGGGCGCGGCGAGGCGCTGCGGGCGCACGATGTCGTGCCGGGGCGGTGTGCCGTCGGGGTTGCGGCGTGGGGGCAGCCCATATTTGCGACGGGCTGCGTCGCTCGTGATGAGTGGCTCGCTGTTCTGCACCGTCGCGTTCGCGCCGCTGAACACCGCGATGCGGGGCAGGTGCTCGG
This sequence comes from Microbacterium sp. C448, assembly GCF_000582705.2. Taxonomy (NCBI): domain Bacteria; kingdom Bacillati; phylum Actinomycetota; class Actinomycetes; order Micrococcales; family Microbacteriaceae; genus Microbacterium; species Microbacterium sp. C448. The sequence continues at coordinate 20,786 of NZ_HG779666.1, read as the reverse complement.
CGGCCATGGGCTCGGGGATATCGGAGGAGGAGGCGGGGGACACGACGTTCACCATCCGTTCGGTGGGGTGAAGCCGATGATGCCCTCGGCTTCCATCAGGGCGGCGAACCGCAGCGGTGTGCGATCTTCCAGGTACGGGCCGATCAGCTGCGCGCCCAGGGGCATTCCGGTATCGGCGCCGGGCCCCAGGGGTATCACGGTCGAGGGAAGCATCGCGAGGTTCACCATGCGGCTCCACGCGCTGACGACATCCGCAGCCGGATTCTCCGTTCCGCCGACATTCAACCTCCGCTCGGCGCCGGGCCGCTCGTCGTGCCGGGGCGCGGCCCCCGGAACCGCCGGCGCGAGCACGACGTCGAACCGGTCGAACACCGAACCCCATGCGGCGGTGATCGCGCGCTGCGCCTCGGCGTCCTGCCAGGCGGTGCGTGCGGACTGGGTGAGTGCGCGTGCGGCCTTATTGTCGGGAGCGTCTGTATCCGCGGCCGCCGCGACGAGCGTGTTCCAATCGTCGTCGGTCAAGCTGTGCGCGATCTCGGCACCCTGCAGGCGATCGAAGAGCTCGAGGCCCGCGGCACCCGCGCCCGGGGGTTTGGTCAGCTCGTCCACCGTGCAGCCCGCGGCGCGGAGCGTGTCGGCAAGGTCGAGCAGAGCCATCCGCATCTCGTCATCGATAGGCGCCGCCGGCTCGTAGACCCAGAGCCCCACGCGCGTGCCGCGCAGCCTGTCGACGCGCGACGGGGGGAGCTGTAGACGCCAGCCCACCGCGTCGAGGCGGGCAGGCCCGGCGAGCACCTCGAACGCCAGGCTCAGGTCGCGCGCCGACCGCGCCATCGGCCCCGCGACCGAGATTGGCGGCTCGATCAGTCCGTCGACAGCCCAGGGCAGGTGTCCCATCTTCGACACCACGCCGTTGCTCGGGCGGTGTCCGAAGATTCCGCACCACGCGGCCGGCATGCGGATGGAGCCCGACAGGTCGCTGCCGAGTTCCAGCGCCGAGAGCCCCGCGGCGATCGCGGCGGCCGAGCCCCCCGACGAGCCACCCGGGGTGCGCTCCGGATCCCAGGGATTCAGCGTGCGCCCGAAGTCGGGGTTGCTGCTCTGGTAGTCAGCAAGCAGGACGGGCACGTTCGTCTTGCCGTAGATCACCGCGCCCGCGGCGCGAGCACGGGCGACCGCCGGTGCATCCTCGGTCGCGGTGTGCGCATCGGAGAGACGTCCGTGGGTCGTGCGCAGGCCGCGCACGTCGAACGAGTCCTTCACCGTCATCGGCACGCCCGCGAGGGTGCCGTGCGGCTCGCCTTTTCGGCGTGCCTCGTCCACTGCCCGTGCCGTCGAGCGGGCTGCCTCAGGATCCTGCGCGACGATGGCGCGGAGCTCGGCGCCTCTGCCACTCGCGAGCGCGAGATGCTCGTCGTTCAAGGCCGCCGCAGACACGTCACCGCGGTTCATCAGTTCGATCATCGCTGTCGCATCGAGCCCACCGAGGTGAAGGCGTTCTGTCATGGTGTTTCTTCCTGCCTTCGGTTCGCTCGCTCAGTATTCGCGTGCCGTGTGTCGGCGATGTTTCGTCGCGTGGGCCCCCGGCGCGGCGTCGATAGGCTGACCGACGTGACGGATGACGGTGAGTTCCTGTCTGCGGACGACGCCCGCATCTTGGCGCTCGAATCGTCGGTACTCACGGGGCACACGCTCAAGCTGATGATCCTCGCGCCCGGTGAGCCGCTCGATCTCGAGGCGCTGCGTGCGTCGGTCGCCCAGCGGCTGGGTGCGGAGCCGCGCGCACTTCAGCGTGTGGAGCTCGGGGCAGGCGCGCCGCGCTGGGTCGCGGCCGAGGGCTTCGACATCGCCCACCATGTGCGCCGTCGCGCGGGCGGGGAATGCGCGACCCCCGAAGACCTGCGCCGCGAGGTGAGCGAACTCATGTCGGAGCACCTCGACCGCGCGCGGCCGCTGTGGACGCTCGACCTGATCGGTCCGCTCGCGGACGGGAGCGAGGCGATCGCCGCACGGATGCATCACGCGATGGTGGATGGCATCGCCGGGATGCGATTTCTCGAGGCGATCCTGCTCGATGTGCACGATGCGTCACGGCACGATGTGTCACCGCGCGATGCAGCACCCGCCCCTGTCTACCCATCGAGATCGTGTGCGAACGAGTGGATCCGACTGCCCGAAGTCGTCGCGCGTGAGCTCGGACAGCCGGGCTCCAGGTCACCCTTCGACCGCCCGATCACGGCGGCGCGGGATGTCGCCTTCGCCGTTGCGCCCCTCGACGGGTTGAAGGTGATCGGAGCATCCCGACCGCAACATGCCACGATCAACGACGTCCTGCTCGCCGCGGTCGCGGGCGGACTGGATGCCTGGCTCGGTGCCCATGCCGCCCATCTCGATCTGAGGGCACAGGTGCCGGTGAGTCTGCACCATCGGGACGAGGATGCGTCGGCGGCGGGCAATCATGACTCGTTCATCAACGTCGATCTAGAGCTCGGGACATCGGATCCGCTGCGGCGGCTCGATCGCATCAGCGCTCGCACGCGTGCCGAGAAGCAGGCGGGTGATGCGTCGCTGCTCTACGACCTGTTCCATGCCCTCGGTGCGATCCCGGGCATGGATGCCGTGGCGCACCGCGTCGCTGACAGTCCTCGCGAGTTCAGTCTCGCCATCTCCAACGTGCCGGGGCCACGGATTCCGGTCGCGGTGGCCGGGCGTCGAGTAGACCGACTCTTCTCGTCGTCCGAACCCGGCTCACACCACGCCCTCCGTATTGCGGCGATCTCGCACGCCGACGAGATCGGCATCGGGTTCTGCACCGACCCCACGGCGGTGCCGCGCGTCGAAGCGCTCGCCGAGGCCGTCGGTCGTGCCTACGGTGAACTGCACCGGGCGGCTCTGGGCTCGGCCAGATAGCGGCACCCGGCGGGCGCTCCGTGCTCGCGCTTTCGCGTTCGCAATTCAGTCAATCCGTGAAGCGGACGACGTGTGAGCCGCGGAATTCCGGGCTGCCCGGTGCGGGCTCCGCGCGGATTGACGGAATTGTGAACGGCACAGGCCGAGCGGCCCGGGATAGCCTGGAACGAAGTGAAAGGGATCACCATGCAGCAGCGAACTCTGGGCCGTACCGGCCGCGAGGTTTCGATCGTTGGGCTCGGAACGTGGCAGCTCGGCGCCGACTGGGGTGACGTCAGCGAGGACGACGCGCTCGGTGTTCTCGCCGCAGCCGCTGATCAGGGTGTGACCCTCTTCGACACCGCCGATGTCTACGGCGACGGACGCTCCGAGTCGCTGATCGGCCAGTTCCTCCGCGGGCGTGATGACGTCTTCGTCGCGACCAAGATGGGGCGTCGCCAGCCCCAGGAGCTCGAGGCCTACTCACCCGAGAACTTCCGCGTGTGGACCGAACGCTCGCGCCGCAACCTCGGTGTCGAGACGCTCGACCTGGTCCAGCTGCACTGCCCTCCGAGCGCGGTTATCGACGCAGACGCGACGTACGACGCCCTCGACGATCTGGTTTCGGATGGCTCGATCGCGGCCTACGGCGTCTCGGTCGAGACCGTCGACCAGGCCCTGTCGGCCATCTCTCGTCCCGGGGTGGCGAGCATTCAGATCATCTTCAACCCGCTGCGACTGAAGCCCCTCGACGAGGTGCTGCCGGCGGCCGAGGCCGCAGGCGTGGGCATCCTCGCCCGTGTGCCGCTCGCATCCGGTCTGCTATCGGGCAAGTACACGACCGACACGACGTTCGCGCAGAACGACCACCGCTCGTACAACCGCAACGGTGAGGCGTTCGATCGGGGCGAGACGTTCTCGGGTGTCGACTTCGAGGTCGGCATCCAGGCGGCGAACGAGCTCGCGGCAGCGCTGCCCGAGGGTGTTTCGCTTCCGCAGGCGTCCCTGGCGTGGATCATGTCGCGCGCGGGAGTGACCTCGGTCATTCCCGGCGCACGCAACACGCGTCAGGCCGTGTCGAACGCCGAGGCGGCCGCGCTGCTCGAGCCGGGTGCGGACTTCGACGTCGAGGCCTTCGATGTCGTGGTGCGGGATGTCTACGACCGTCTGTTGCGGGCGGACATCCACCCGCTCTGGTAGGTCTGAGCGTCACAGGTCGACGAGTTCGACACGGGCGCGCGCGATGCCCCCTTCGTCCAATCCCTCGGCCTCGCGCACCGCGCGTTTGAGGGGGAGGACATATGAGCCGGTCCCGCTCGACGGGAAGATCGACGTCGTCCAGGTGCTGCCGCCGATGCTCACCCGTACCCGGACGGAACCGAAGCCGCGGGCGAGCGCGGGATCCTGCATCTCGCGAATCATCTCGCTCACGTCGCCGGGCAGATCGACGAAGAACCAGGACGCATCCGTCCGTGCCTGCCACCGGTAGACGGTTCCCTCGAAATCGACGATCACGAGGCCACTGTATTGCCGTCCACGGACGTTCGTGCGGCCGCGAGTGCGAGACTGGAGCGTTGCCGCGTATCTGTCCGCACGGAATGAGGAATCACCACATGGAGCACATAAAAGCCCCCGAGGGTCGTCCCTGGGTCGCGTCCTATGCGGAGGGTGTGCCGGCCGACATCGCACCCGTCACCGAGACCCTCGTCGACATGCTCGACGCCTCGATCAAGAAGTACGGCAAGCAGACGGCGCTGGAGTTCTTCGGCGCGACGACGACCTACGCCGAACTCGGCGAACAGATCGAGCGTGCCACCGGTGCACTGCGCAAGCTCGGGGTCGAGCCGGGCGACCGGGTCGCGCTCGCGCTGCCGAACTGCCCGCAGCACGTGGTCGCCTTCTACGCCGTCATGCGGCTCGGCGCGATCGTCGTCGAGCACAACCCGCTGTACACCCCGCGTGAGATCCGGCACCAGTTCGAGGTGACGGCGCCGGTCGTCGCGATCGTGTGGGACAAGATCGCGGATGTCGTGGCCGCTCTTCCCGAGGATGCGCGGCCGGGTGCCGTGGTCTCGGTGAGCCTGCCGGAGGCCATGCCGCTCAGTAAGCGTCTGGCGCTCCGGCTGCCCATTCCGAAGGCCCGGAAGGCCCGCGATGCGATCACGGCCAAGCCCACGGCGAAGGGCGTCATCGCGTGGTCGCGCCTGGCCGACGCGCGTCGCATCTCGGCGCGGGTGCCGCGACCGTCGCTCGATGACACGGCCCTGTTGCTGCTCACCAGCGGCACGACGGGGACGCCCAAGGCCGCGATCCTGTCGCATCGCAATCTGCGGGCCAATGCCGCCCAGGGCCGGGCGTGGCTTCCCGGACTGCATGACGGTGAAGAGGTCGTCTACGCGGTTCTGCCGCTCTTCCACGCCTACGGCCTGACGCTGTGCCTGACCTTCGCGATGTCGATCGGGGCGAAGCTCGTGCTCTTCCCGAAGTACGACCTCGACCTCGTCATCGCCGCGACCCGCACCTCGCCGCCGACGTTCCTACCCGCCGTCCCGCCGATCTACGACGCCCTGGCGCGCGCGAGCAACCAGAAACGGATCGATCTGAGCGGCGTGCGCTTCGCGATCTCGGGGGCCATGAGCCTTCCGGTCGCGACCGTCACGCGCTGGGAAGAGGCGACCGGCGGGCTGCTGGTCGAGGGTTACGGGATGACCGAGACATCCCCTGTCGCGCTCGGCAACCCCGCGGGCCATACCCGCCGCCCTGGCACGGTCGGCGTGCCGTTCCCGAGTACCGAAGTCCGGGTCGTTGATCCGGACGATCCGACGCAGGATCGCCCCGTCGGAGAATCGGGCGAGCTGCTGATCCGCGGGCCGCAGGTGTTCGGCGGCTACTGGGGCGCTCCGGACGACACGGCGGCGGCGCTTCTTCCCGGTGGCTGGCTGCGCACGGGCGACATCGTGACCATGTCGGAGGACGGGTTCGTCACGATCATCGATCGCCTCAAGGAACTGATCATCACGGGTGGCTTCAACGTCAGCCCGACCGAGGTCGAACAGACGTTGACGCAGCATCCGGACGTCGAGAGCGCAGCCGTCGTCGGCCTCCGTCGCCCGTCGGGCGGCGAGGATGTCGCGGCAGCTGTCGTCATGAAGGCGGGCGCCGCGTTCGACGCGACCGCGCTGCGCGACTTCTGCCGGCAGCACCTGACGGCGTACAAGATCCCCAAGAAGGTCGTGCAGGTCGACGAGCTGCCCCGCTCGCAGGTCGGCAAGGTTCTGCGCCGAACGGTGCGAGACCAGTTGGTTGCTCTCACGGAGGGATGACGGTCGTGCTCGTGCGGCACGACATCAACATCGTGCGGCACGACATCGACACCGCCGCTCAGCTCGGTCGATTCGGATCGCTTCGGTTCAGCACGCCCCCCGAAGCGACCCGGATCGACCGAGTAGTGCTGCGTGTTCCCATTCCATCGCTTCGCCCCACCCGCTCATAGGGCCGAAGGTCCCGTGGGACCTTCGGCCACTGTCCTCACGGGACCTTCGGCCCCGATGGGGGCGTTTCCGCGGACGTAGCGTCGAAGATACGCAGCGGCCAGCCAAGTGGGCACCGGCGGGAAGGAATGCCATGGACAGCATCGTGGTGGGCTACGACGGATCGCAACCCTCGTCGGTCGCACTGGACTGGGCCGCAGCGCGGGCCGCCGAGCGTTCGAGCAGCGTGGAGATCGTGTCGGTGAACGCGTCCGACCTGTTCGACGAGACGATCATCACCGACGTGCTCCAGGACGCCGAACGCAGGTTCCGGGATGTCGCGAAAGATGCTCACGTGCAATCGCGGCGCGTCAGCGGACGGATGCCGGGTGCGCTGCTGCGCGCAGCCGAGACGGCTGACCTTCTAGTGATCGGCGCGCACCGGCGTCGGCCGCTCCGTGCCGCTCTCACAGGATGGCGACCGCTCCGCACGATCGCGCGCTCCCGCGTCCCCGTTGTGGTCGTACCCGATGACTGGGCGGCCACGGATGGCCGCGTTCTGGTCGGAGTCGACGACGACGACAGCTCGTCGGCCGCCATCCACTTCGCCGCGCGGGAGGCGCAGGCCGCCGGTGTCGGGCTGACACTCGTGCACGCCTGGCAGATGCCCGTTCCGACGATGGACGGCGCCGTGGCGGTGCTCGCGTCCCCGATCGAGCAGAAGGCGGCTCATCGACGCATCCTCGATGCCGCGGGCGACGCCGTGCTGGCTGAGTACCCGGATGTCGCGGTCGAGCGGATGCTCGTGCACGACAACCCGCCGGCGGCACTGCTGACAGAGGCCCGGCGCTCCGCCCTCCTGGTTATCGGCACGCATCATCGCGGACCGCTCGAAGGTGCTCTTCTCGGTTCGACCGGCCAGGACACCGTTGCGCAGTCGCGCATGCCGGTATGCGTCGTTCCCCGCCCCGAGAAGGCTTAGGGGCGAGCGGCCTCACCCGCACGGGCGTCGACCCAGTCCCGTGTCGTGGGTAGGCTCGCGGAGACGGGAGACGTCATGACCGACAGCACGGTGGAACCGAAAGAAGTCCCCGCGGCGACTCCGGTCGACGCCCCCTCCGACGAGCGCCTGTCGGATCTGCTGATCGCCAGCACGTCCGTCGTCGAGCGTCTCGACCTCGAGGTGGTGCTGCGGAGGATCGTCGAGGCCGGGATGACACTCGTCGGCGCCCGGTACGGCGCCCTGGGAGTCATCAGCCCCGACGGCGGTCTCGAGCGGTTCATCCACGTCGGGATCGACGAGGAATCGGCCAAACACATCGGGCACCTTCCTGTCGGCCTCGGAGTTCTCGGTGCGGTGATCACCGACCGCGAGCCGATCCGCGCCGCGCACCTCGGATCCGACCCGCGGTCGGTCGGATTCCCCGCGCACCACCCGGTCATGGACTCCTTCCTGGGTGTCCCGGTGCGAGTCGGCAGTCACATCTACGGAAACCTCTATCTCACCAATGCCGAGCGCGGAACGTTCACCGCCGCCGACCAAGAACTCGTCGTCGCGCTGGCCGCCACGGCCGGCATCGCGATCGAGAACGCGCGCATGTACGACTCGGCCCGTACCCGCGAGATCTGGAACGCGACGATCGCCGATGTGATGTCGGCGATGCTGGATGTCGACGGTGCGAACGTGCTCGACGTCATCGCCGCCCGCGTCGCCGCGCTGATCGATGCGGATCTTGTCGCCGTCGCAGTGCCCCTGGGTGCGCATCAGCTCATCCTGTCGACGGTCTACGGCATCTCTGCGGCGGAGCTGCAGGGCCACGCATACGCGGTGGAGGGCACCCTGACGGGGCGCGCCCTGCGCACACGCGAGGCCCTCAGCGTCCAGAATGAGCCCGCAGACACGATTTTCGACGGGCAGCCGGCACTCGGTCCCACGGTGGCGATTCCGTTGTACGCCGCGGACGAAGCGCTCGGCGTTCTGATGGTGTCGCGGCGACCGGACGGGCGCGCGTTCACCGCAGCAGATCTCGAGATGGCGTTCGCCTTCGCCACACAGGCGAGCATCGCGCTCGAGGTCGTGCGAGCGCGAGAGGATCGCAAGCGCGCCGAGACCACGCGAGATCGGGCCCGCATCGCTCGCGACCTGCACGACCACGTGATCCAGCGTCTGTTCGGCACCGGGCTGGCGCTGCAGGCCGTCTCGGCAACGGTCGATCGCGTGGCTTCAGAGGCGATCGAGAGCCAGATCGACGTGATCGATGCCGCGATCAAAGACATTCGCACCGCCATCTTTGCGCTCGGCAGCGGTGAGAGACGGGGGACGAAGCGCCTCCGCGATCGGGTTCTGGATGTCGTGGCCGAGGTCAGTGACTCCTGGATGACGCCCGTGCGGGTCGCCTTCGAGGGCCCGCTCGACAACGTGATCGAGGACGGACTGGACGATGACCTCGTGGCGGTGTTGCGCGAACTGTTGACCAACGTGGCAAAGCATGCGGAAGCGGAACGGGTCGGCGTCGTCATCCAACTGGCCGACGACCGGGTGGAGCTGACCGTCAGTGATGACGGTGTCGGGATACCCCACGGGGTCACGCGAAGCGGTCTGGCCAACATCGCCGAGCGTGCGCGGCTCCGCGCGGGATCGTGCGATGTGGTCTCATCCGCGGAAGCCGGAACATCCGTCCGCTGGCGGGTGCCGATCGAACCCTCGACAGGACCCCTCCGATGACCCGCGTTTTTGTCGTCGACGACCACGAGATCGTGCGCCGCGGGGTTGCCCAGCTGATCGATGCGGAGCCCGACCTCGAGGTCGTCGGCGAGGCGGCCAGCGTGCACGAGGCGTCGCGGCGGATCGCGGCCACGCAACCCGACGTCGCGGTCCTGGATGTTCGGCTGCCCGACGGCAGCGGGATCGACCTGTGTCGCGACATCCGGTCGGCGCACCCGAGCGTGAACTGTCTGATCCTGACCGCCTACGACGACGACGAAGCGTTGCGGGCCGCGGTGCTGGCGGGCGCGAGCGGGTATGTCATCAAGAACGTGCGCGGTGGCTCGATCGTCGACGCGATCCGGCGGGCCGCCTCCGGCAACACGATCCAAGCCCCGGACGTGATGATGCGGGCGGCGCGCACCCTGCACCCCGAGACGAATCCGAGGCGGGGATCGATCGATCCCGCTCTGTCGCTGCGCGAGAGTCAGATTCTCGGCCTCATCGCCGAGGGGATGACCAACCGTGAGATCGGCGATCGCTTGGGGATCGCGGAGAAGACCGTCAAGAACTACGTCAGCGGACTGCTCGCGAAACTCGGGATGGAGCGACGCACGCAGGCCGCTGTGTACGAGGCAGAACGCAAACACCAGGCTGATGAGGGCGGCGGACGGCCGTTGTGAAGACTGCGCGTGGAACAGGCGAGGCCGAGTCCGTCGAACCCAGCGCCGGCTCGACGGGCGACGAGAGACGGTCACGGACCGTGCTGTCGCTCGCGCGTGGGTTCCCGTGGGTGGTTGCGACATTGGCCGTCGCGGCGGTCGCGGGCGTTCTGCAGCTCACGCCCTGGACGGCAGCGGCGACCGGCCTGATCGCGGCGTTCGTTCTGGTCATGGCCGCCCGGTCGGCGTGGTCCATGCTCGTGAAGATCCGGCACGGTGCATTCGGTGTCGACATCATCGCCGTGACCGCGATCGTTGCGGCGGTGCTGGTCGGCGAATTCTGGGCCGCGCTCGTCGTCGTGCTGATGCTGACGACCGGGGATGCGCTCGAAGCGTACGCCGCGAACCGAGCGCAGCGAGATCTCACGGCGTTGCTGTCGCGGCGTCCGCAGATCGCCCATCGCGTTCGTGCCGACGGAGAGATCGAGGATGTTCCCGTCGATGACATCGCGGCGGGCGAGCGGATCCTCGTGCGAACCGGCGAGGTCGTGCCCGTCGATGGGATCTTGGCCGAAGCCGCGGGATCGTTCGATGAGTCCTCGCTGACCGGCGAGAGTCTGCCCGTTGACAGGACCGTGGGCGAGACCGTGATGAGCGGGGCGGTCAATGGCTCCTCGGCCGTCGTCCTCGAGGTCGAGCGGGTGGCGATGGACAGCCAGTACCAGCAGATCATCGCACTCGTCGAGGGTGCCGCGAGCAGCAAGGCACCGATGGTGCGACTTGCCGACCGATTCGCCCTGCCGTTCGCACTCGTCGCGTATTCGATCGCCGGACTCGCCTGGGCGCTGTCCGGGGATCCGGTGCGCTTCGCCGAGGTGCTCGTCGTCGCGACCCCCTGCCCGCTCATCATCGCCGCCCCTGTCGCATTCATGGCGGGGATGAGTCGCGCGGCCCGCGAGGGCATCATCATCCGCACGAGCGCGACGCTCGAGAAGCTGTTTCGCACACGAAACGTCGCGTTCGACAAAACCGGAACCCTCACACGCGGGGAACCGACCCTCGTCGACATCCGTCCGGCGAGCGGCGAGGATTCCACGGATCTGCTGCGGCTGGCAGCGGCGGTGGAGGCGAACTCCACACATACCCTCGCCGCGGCCACGCTCGCGGGGGCGCACGCAGCGGGAGTCCGCGCACCCGCATCCGAGGACGCCCGCGAGGTCACGGCCCACGGCGTCACGGCCACCGTCGAAGGCAACGTCGTCGCCGTCGGCAAGCGAACATTCATCGCCGATCACATCTCGGCGGAAGTCTCGCGCACGGATCTCGCCCCGGGAGAGATGGCGATCTACGTCGCGATCGGGGGTCACTACGGGGGAGCACTCGTGTTCCGCGACGAGGTTCGACCCGAGGCCGCGGCGATGTTGCGCGCACTGCGTGCGCTCGGCGTGCGCAACACGATGATGCTCACAGGCGACGACCGTCAGACCGCCGAACCCGTGGCCGCGTCGCTCGGGATCAGCGAAGTGCACGCGAACTGCCTGCCGGCCGAGAAGGTCTCCGTCGTGGCAGCGGCGATTCCGCGGCCGGTCGTCATGGTCGGCGACGGGATCAACGACGCCCCGGTTCTGGCCGTGGCTGACGTCGGCATGGCAATGGGTGCCCGGGGGGCGACCGCGGCGAGTGAGGCCGCCGACGTGGTGATCCTGCGGGACGACGTCGGTCGCGTTGCCACGACGATCGCCATCGGTCGTGAAACCGTCGGCATCGCCCTGCAGAGCATCTGGATCGGCCTGTCGCTCAGCGTCATCCTGATGCTGCTCGCTGCCTTCGGTCTGATCCCCGCGATCGTGGGCGCCTGGTTGCAAGAGGGCATCGACGTGATCGTGATCCTGTGGGCTCTTCGCGCGACGCGGTGACCGCCCGGCCCGATCGTGCGTTGCAGAATGGGTCCTGGGGTGCTCGAGCAGGAGTTCGACGAAGCGCTCGAGTTCTGAGTACGACGAAGATGCGCGCGGGCGCGACCCGCAGAAAGGCCTGACCGTGCTCTGGAGCCTGCTGGTCCGTTATCTCAAGCCGGCTTGGCCGCTGCTGATCGGTGTGATCGTCTTCCAGTTGGGGCAGTCGATCGCGTCCCTGCTGTTGCCCACGCTGAGCGCCGACATCATCGACAACGGCGTCGTGACCGGCGACATCCCCTACATCTGGTCCGTGGGGGCGCTGATGCTCGGCATCACCGTCGTGCAGGTCGTGTGCGCGATCATCGCCGTGTACTTCGGATCGAAGCTCGCGATGGGCATGGGGCGCGACATCCGCGCGGCCCTGTTCGAGCGGGTCGTGAGCTTTTCGCAGCGCGAGGTCGGCCAGTTCGGCACGCCGTCGCTGATCACCCGCAACACGAACGACGTCCAGCAGGTGCAGATGCTCGTGCAGGTCACGGCGACCCTGATGGTCGCGGCGCCCATCCTCGCGATCGGCGGGGTCGTCTTGGCGGTGCGCCAGGATGTCGGGCTGTCGTGGTTGATGGCGGTCAGCATCCCCGTCCTGCTGATCGTCGTGAGCCTCATCATCGTGCGGATGGTGCCCTACTTCCAGCTCATGCAGACGCGGATCGATCGCATCAATCAGGTCATGCGCGAACAACTGACCGGCATCCGAGTGATCCGTGCGTTCGTGCGTGAGGACGAGGAGCGGGCCCGCTTCCGAAGCGGCAGCGAGGGCGTTGCCGAGACCGCGCTGCGAGCCGGCAATCTGATGGCGCTGATGTTCCCGGCGATCATGCTGGTGATGAATGTCTCGGGCGTCGCGGTCATCTGGTTCGGGGCCTTCCAGATCCAGGCCGGTGACGCTCAGATCGGCACGCTCTTCGCCTTCTTGCAGTACCTGATGCAGATTCTCATGGGCGTCATGATGGCCACATTCATGTTCGTGATGATCCCGCGCGCGGCGGTGAGTGCGAACCGGATCGGCGAGGTGCTGGCGACGGACTCGTCGGTCGTCACGGCCGCGTCGCCGCTGCGGCCGCACGAGTTCCGTGCAGACATCGACTTCGACGGCGTCGAGTTCTCGTACCCGGGAGCCGATGAGCCGGTGCTGAAGAACATCACCTTCCGCGTCGCCGCGGGTACGACGACCGCGATCATCGGATCGACCGGAGCGGGCAAGTCCACGCTGATCGGGCTCGTGCCGAGGCTCTTCGACGCCACGGCGGGCACTGTTCGGGTGGGCGGCGTCGATGTGCGCGAGTGGGATCCTGACGAACTGTGGGCGCGGATCGGGTTGATGCCCCAGCGCGCATTCCTGTTCTCGGGCACGGTCGCGTCGAACCTGCGATACGGCAACGCGGATGCTACGGACGACGATCTCTGGCATGCCCTCGAGATCGCCCAGGGGCGGGAGTTCGTCGCCGAGATGCCGCTCGGGCTCGAGGAGCCGATCGCGCAGGGCGGCACGAACGTCTCGGGCGGGCAGCGTCAGCGCCTGGCGATCGCGCGGGCGCTCGTCAAACGGCCCGACATCTACATCTTCGACGACTCGTTCTCGGCGTTGGATGTCGCAACGGATGCCACGCTCCGTGCCGCTCTCACAACACACGTGCCAGACGCGACACGCCTCGTCGTCGCCCAGCGGGTCAGCACGGTGCGGGACGCCGACCAGATCGTCGTGATCGACCACGGCCAGATCGTCGGGCTCGGCACGCACACGGAACTCCTCGAAACGAGCGAGACGTATCGCGAGATCGTCGAATCTCAGGAGAGCGTGGAGGCCTCGGCATGAGCGATCGCAACGCGTCGGCCGCGACCCCGCCGCCCGCGCCCCGCGGCCCGATGGGCGGCCGCGGCCCCATGGGCGGGATGGGTATGCCGGTCGCGAAGCCGCAGAACTTCGGGGCCTCGGCAAAGCGTCTCCTCGGCTCGCTCCGGCAGGATCGGGCGCTGCTCGTCTTCGTGATCGTGCTCGGTGTCTTGAGCGTCGGACTGAGCGTGACGGGTCCGAAGCTGCTCGGCGAGGCCACGAACATCGTCTTCGCGGGATTCACGTCGCTGCAGTTCCCCTCGGGCACGACGCAGCAACAGATGATCGACCAGCTCGTCGCCGCGGGGCAGACCGAACAGGCCGACATGCTGCGGTCGATGACCTTCGTTCCCGGCGCGGGCGTCGACTTCGTCCAGCTGAGCCAGGTCGTCCTGCTCGTCCTCGCGGTCTATGTCTTCGCCAGCGTCTTCGCGCTGTTCCAGGCGCGCATCCTGAACGGCGTCGTTCAGCGCGCGATGCACCGTCTGCGGATGCAGGTCGAAGACAAGATCCACCGGCTGCCGCTCAGCTACTTCGACCGGGTTCAGCGGGGTGACCTGCTGAGCCGTGTCACGAACGACGTCGACAACATCGGTCAGTCCCTGCAGCAGACGCTGTCGCAGGTCATCACGTCACTGCTCACCGTCATCGGCGTCCTGCTCATGATGTTCCTGATCTCGCCGATTCTGGCCCTGATCGCGCTCGTCACGATCCCGCTGACGATCGTCATCACCGTGCTCGTCGCGCGGCGCTCGCAGAAGCTGTTCGTCGAGCAGTGGAAACAGACAGGCATCCTGAACGCGCGCGTCGAAGAGACGTACTCGGGTCACGCGCTCGTGAAGGTCTACGGTCACCAGCGCGAGGTCGAGGCCGCGTTCGCGGACGAGAACACGCGCGTCTACCGCGCGAGCTTCGGTGCCCAGTTCATCTCGGGCATCATCATGCCGGCGATGACCTTCGTCGGAAACCTCGTGTACGTCGCGATCGCCGTGGTCGGTGGACTGCAGGTAGCCGCGGGCATCATCTCGATCGGTGACGTGCAGGCATTCATCCAGTACTCGCGCCAGTTCAGCCAGCCGCTCAGCCAGCTGGGGTCGATGGCGAACCTGCTGCAGTCCGGAGTGGCGAGCGCGGAGCGGGTCTTCGAACTCCTCGACGAAGACGAGGAGGAGCCCGATCCCGAGGCGGCCGAGTCGGTACCCGAAGACGCCGGTCTGCTGGAATTCCGGGATGTCTCGTTCCGCTACGTCCCCGACACCCCGCTGATCGAGGGGCTGAACCTCACGGCTCGCCCCGGCAGCACGGTCGCGATCGTCGGGCCGACGGGCGCAGGCAAGACGACGCTCGTCAACCTGATCATGCGCTTCTACGACGTGGACGAGGGTTCGATCGCCCTGGGGACCTCGCCGGCTGACGCCGTGGACACCCGACGGATGTCGCGCGACGACCTGCGTTCACGGACGGGCATGGTGCTGCAGGACACGTGGCTGTTCGCCGGGACGATCCGCGACAACATCCTCTACGGCCGCCCCGAGGCGACCGAAGAAGAGATGGTGGCCGCAGCATCCGCCGCCTATGTCGACCGCTTCGTGCACGCGCTGCCGGATGGATACGACACCCAGCTCGACGACGAGGCCACCAATCTCAGCGTGGGGGAGCGGCAGCTCGTCACGATCGCGCGCGCCTTTCTCGCCGACCCGCGCCTGCTGATCCTCGACGAGGCGACGTCGTCGGTCGACACACGCACCGAGGTGCTGATTCAGCGCGCCATGTCGAAGCTCCGCGAGAATCGCACCGCTTTCGTGATCGCGCACCGGCTGTCGACGATCCGCGACGCCGACGTGATCGTCGTCATGGAGCACGGCTCGATCGTCGAGCAGGGCAACCACGCGGAACTGCTCGCCGCGAAGGGCGCCTATTGGCGCCTCTACAACGCCCAGTTCGACGCGCCGATGAGCGAAGAGACCGTCCAGAACCCCGTCACGGGTGCTGTCGAGATCATCGCCGAAGACGTCGTGCCGGAGCAGTCCGGCGCCTAGGTGACCGAGGAGGTCATACGACGGAGCCGCCGATCCACAGGCCGAACCCGGCCATCAGGGTGGCGACGACGAGCACGCCGAGCCCATTGAGGGCGCCCGCGAGCCACTTGCGCTCTTGCAGCAGGCGCACGGTTTCGAAGCTGGCCGTCGAGAAGGTCGTATAGCCGCCGAGGAATCCGGCTCCGACAACGGCGTACCAGCCGTCCGAGACCAGATGGCCGGCGGCGAGTCCGGCGAGGAACCCGAGTGCGAGCGATCCGGTCACATTGATGATGATCGTGGCCCACGGGATCCGTCCCGAAACGCGGGTTCGGATGATCCCGTCGAGCAGTAGTCGAGATGCCGCGCCCAGTCCGCCGGCGACGGCGACGGCGACGGCGACGAATACGAGCGGAGTCATCGCGCACCCCCGTTCGGCACGTGTGGCGTTCGGCGATGTGCGGCGGCGGCGAGAGCGATCCCGGCCCATGTCGCGGCGGCTCCGACGATAACCGTCCCGATGCCATAGGCAGCTCCAGCGCCGATCGAACCGGACCCGATCAGGCGTGCCGAATCGAGTGCGAGGGCGCTGTACGTCGTGAACCCGCCCATGACGCCGGTACCGAGCAGCAACCGCAGGCGTTGGCGTCCGCCGCGATCGGGGCCGCGACGAACGAGCGACTCGAGCAGCACACCCAGAAGCAGAGCTCCGGTGATGTTGATGCCGAAAATGGCATACGGGATGCCGTCGAGGGGAGGAAAAGCCAGGCTGAGCGCTTCACGGGCGGCGGTGCCGAGCGTTCCGCCGGCGAAAACGAGCAGCAGCGCGCCGGGGCGCAGATGGATCGGGCGAGATGCCCCGCTCGGTGTCTCCGCCGCATCGAGGTCGGGGTCGAGGGGAAGATCCTCGTCGTTCCCATTCATGCGTCTCCTCACGTCCTTCTCGGGCTATCGTCGCAGAAGGCCGCGACCCAGGAGGACGCGACGGCGTGGAACACAGGCGCCGGGGAGCAAAGGAGCACCATGACATTCGCGTTCGGCATCTTCGACTCGTTCGACCTGGGTACCGGCACACCCGGCGAGGTGATCGACGCGCGCCTGACACTCGCGGTCGAGGCCGAGCGTCTCGGTTTCGCCCACTACCACGCGACCGAACATCACGGCACGGACCTCTCGGTCATCCCGTCGCCGAACCTCTTCCTGGCCGCCCTCAGCCAGCGGACCGACCGAATGCGGATCGGCGCGATGGTCTACGTTCTCCCCGCTTACGAACCCCTTCGACTCGCCGAAGAGGTGGCGGTCGTCGATAACCTGAGCGCCGGACGAATCGACCTGGGTATCGGCAGCGGGATCAGCCCGATCGAGCTGGGATACTTCGGCGTTGCGGGTGACGACGCTCGAGGCATCTACGACAGAAGCCTCGTCGCGCTGCTCGAGGCGTGGACGACCGGGGTGCTGAAGCATCCGGAAGATCCCGAGCGTGAACCAGCCACACTGTCGGTGTTGCCGGTGCAGCGCCCGTACCCGCCCCTCTGGTATGCGTCGAGCAATCCACGTACGGCCGAGTGGGCCGGCCGCAATGCCGTGAACTTTCTCGGGCGGTGGAACGCCGGTGAGTTCGTTGAGACGGTCGAGACGTACTGGGCCGCGTGGCGTGATTCTCAGGATGACGGGACGCGCCTGAACGCTCACGTCGGGATGCCTCGCGTCGGCCCGACGATGTCCGTGCTGATCGGTACGAACGATGCCGAGGCCGAGGACCGCTTTCTGGCCGCCCAGGAGTTCTTCGCGACCCGGGTCTTGAAGTTGTGGCACGATCGCGGGATCACGGGGTTCGACGGCGCTTTCGACGGCACCGTCATGCTTGAGCGCGGCACGGCGATCGTCGGGAGTGCCGATAGTGTGCGCGACCAGCTCATCGCCCAGCTCGATCAGATAGACGCCAACATGATCGAGGCGCAGTTGTATCAGGGAGATATGGGTCTGGAGGAGAGCCTCGCGAATCTGCGTGCGTTCGCCGGTCTGATGCCGGGCATTCGCGACCACATGGGCTCGAGAGGAATCGCCGGATGAACCCCGTGCATGCGGAGACCGACGTCGTCTACAGCGAGGCATCCGGTCGCGCGCTCCGATGCGATCTGCACTGGCCGGTGTCCGGATCCGATTATGTGTCGCCCGTGCCCATTGCGATCTATCTGCATGGCGGGGGCTGGGCCCGCGGGTCTCGGGCAGACCGGGCCGAGGAGCGGCTCATCCCGGTCGCAGCCGCGGGCATCGCGATCGCCTCGATCGAGTACCGGCTGTCGGACGAAGCGCAGTGGCCGGCACAACTGCATGACGTTCGAGCTGCGTTGGACGCCGTACCCGCCCTCTTTCGCGAACGAGGGGTCGCACTCTCGGGTCGCGTGACGTTGTGGGGATGCTCCGCCGGTGGACACATCGCCTTGATGGCCGCCCTGGTGTCTGCCGAGCGGTTTACTGGAGGCCCGGATGCCGGCCGCCATGCCACCCCCGATGCAACCGTCGCGTGGTTTCCGCCGACCGATCTGACGTTGATGGCGGATGCCCCGGCGTCACCAGGCGCCCGGATGCCCGCGTTCCTGCCACCCGGCGTGGCGGTGCCACCGGTTGAGCGCATGCTGCTCGGGCTGGGCGAGGCGAACGACGACACATCCGCGTCGCTCCTGCGTGATGCCAGTCCGATCGCTCACGCATCGTCGGCTGTCGGCCCCGTCTTGCTGATCCACGGTGATGAGGACGCGCTGATTCCCGCATCCCATTCCGAGGCTCTCCGCGACGCTCTGCTGAGTGCGGATGCTCCGGTGTCGATGATCCTCGTCCGCGGGGCGACGCACGAGGATCCGTTGTTCGATCACCCGGCGGTCCTCGGTGCGACGGCGGCGCACCTGAAAGGATCGCCCTGATTTCGAGCTAAGCCGTGGGTTCGGGTATGGAAGCTTCGCCCGCGGTGGGCTGATCGTCGAGTCCGCGGCGCAATGCCGCCACGGCTGCACGTTCGCGGTCCATGCCCGAAGCCGCTGCGGCCGCGTCGATCCGAGCGAGGAGGTCCCCGGGAACGTCGAGTGCCAGGCGTGACCCGTCGTCGGGACGGCCGCGCACGACGAGCCCGATGATCGGCACGGCGATGGTACCGATCACGTCGATGATCGCGATCACCCCGAAGAACCGCCAGTAGTCGGTGTTGCTGCCGGGGATATCGCCCTCCGTCAGGATCGGCAGCCACAGCATGATCGCGACGATCGCGGCGGCGACGAGCGTGATCGTGAGACCGATGTGAACGATCCGGCGCGTGGACGACGCAGAGCGGAGCAAGAGGTTCGCCTGCGCCAGGGTGACGGCCAGGATCGTCAGGACGCCGAGCGCGCGGAACCAGTCGCTCGTCGATTCACTGAGGTCGAACCACGACCAGATGAGAACCAACGCGGGAATGAGTGCCGCGACACTCGCGGCGATGCCGATGTACCCGACGAGGCGGAACCGGTGAGACGCGATCGCCAGATGACACAGCGCGGTGAGCCCGAACGCCGCCACGACGAGGGTCGTGAGGAGGATGCGGCCCTGCGTCTCGCCGAAATCGCCGGACAGCAGCGCGACGATTCCCAGCACTCCGGCGAGCAGTAGAGACACGATGACGACGACGATCGCCGCGCGGCGGAGGCCTCGGACGGCGGGTGGGGTGCGGTGGGCGTTCTGGGTTGCGCTCTTCGCGGGGGAAGTCATGACCCCAGGCTACGGCTCGGGCGGGGGATCATCACGTGCTGGCGCCGCTGACCCGCTGCACGAGCACAACACTGTCGAGCAGCACGGCATCTGAGCCATCCGGTGCCGTGGTCTCGCGCTCCCGCACCTCGCACAGCAGGGTGCGCCACTGCGTCGCGTCGAGGTGGAGCGCTGCGAGGTCACCCTCGGGCGTCGGGAAGATCGCGTGCTGGACGAACTCGGGTGGCGCCCACTCCGGCGCCGCGGCGTGCCCGACGATGAGCAGCCGCCCGCCCGGCGCGACGAATCCGGTCGCGGCATGCAGGATCCGCTCGCGCGGGAGCTCCACGGGGGATTGCAGAAAGGATGCGGTGACCAGGTCGGAGCCGCCGCTGTCGGTGTACGTCGACAGGTCGGCCGCCACGAACGTCGTGCGATCGTGCAGTCCGCGTTCGGCGGCTGCCGTTCGCGCCCGGTCGATCGCGGTGGGCGAGAGGTCCACGCCGGTGGCGTGCCATCCGTTCTCGGCGAGCCAGATCACGTCTCCGCCTTCGCCGCAACCGAGATCCAGCGCGCGACCGGGCGCGAGCTCCCCGGCGATCGCGGCGAGCGTCGCGTTGACACGACCGGACCACACCCGGTCGGTGCCGCTGTAACGCTGCTCCCAGAAGTCGATCGGCGCTGGGCTCGTCATGCCGGGACCTCAGAATCTGGGGTGAGCGACAGCTCGCGAGCGGCCTGTTCGACAGCGGTATCGAAGTCCCGGGCGACGAGTGCGGCGTTGACCGCGGCGCCGGCGAACGAGCCCGCGCCCATTGCGACCGGCACGTTCGCGGCCGGACTGACCACGTTGCCCGCCGCCCATACGCTCGGGTTGCTGGTGAGGCCCACCGCGTTGACCGCGATCAGGTTGCCCATAGGCCCGTCGACCCGGTCGAGGTTCAGGAGCTCGAGCATCCGATCATGCGGTTCGGGAGTTCCTCCGGTGAATATCGCGTCGATCTCGACGATCGAGCCATCTTCGAGTCGCACGCCGCGGAGCGTGTCGCCGTTGCCGAGTACCTCGATGACCGCCTGATCGACGATCCGGATGCCTCGCGCACCGAGCCGCGTCCGCGTCTGCTCGTCGAGGGGGCCGGAGAGTCCGGCGAAGAACACCACGTCGTCGCTCCACTGGCGCAACAGCTGCACCTGGTGGAGCGCCATCGGTGAGGTCGCGAGCACGCCCAGGCGTCGGTCGCGCACCTCCCAGCCATGGCAGTACGGGCAGTGCAGGACGTTCGTTCCCCAGTGTTCGGACAGCCCGGCGATATCGGGCAGGCGATCGGTGATGCCGGTGGTGAGAATCAGGCTGCGGGTGCTGTGCGAGGTCCCGTCCTCGGTGGTGACGCTCAGTTGGCCCGATCCCTGTTGGCCCGAAACGTCCTCGACCCGCGTCACCGAGGCATCCGCGAACTCGACTCCGAATGCGGATGCATCGGACCGGCCGGTGCGCAGAAGTTCGGCGGGGTCGATGCCCTCGTGGCCCAGA
>NZ_HG779665.1:0-13226 GCF_000582705.2 Microbacterium sp. C448 | reverse complement strand
CCCCGCCGATGATGATCGTGTCCCAGGGTTCGCTCGAAGAGTCGGTGACGGATGTGTGCATGACCCCAGAGTGCAGCTGCGCATGTGAGAATGGCAAACAGTTTTGCAGTATTGGCAAGCAGGAAGAACGTGGGCGATATGGCGGATGGATTGGACCAGGTCGGCGCGCGGCTGCGTGCGGCCCGTCATGCGCACGGGTGGACGCTCGAAGAACTCGCCGCACGTGCGCAGATGTCGGTGAGCACGCTGTCCCGGCTCGAATCCGGCAAGCGTCAGGCGAGCTTGGAGTTGTTGGTGCCGCTGACCCGTCAGCTCGGGGTGCGCATCGACGATCTGGTGGCCGCACCGACCGTCGACCCTCGCGTGCGGCGGTCAGTCATTCGTCGGGACGGCATGGTCATCGCTCCGCTCGCGCCCGAGGGTTCGGCCGTGAATACCTACAAGATCACGTACTCACCGGATCCGAACGGATGCTCTGAGTTGCGCGTGCACGATGGCTACGAATGGCTGTACGTGATCGCGGGGCGGTTGCGGCTGCGACTTGGTGAGCAGGATCTTGTGCTGGCGCGGGGCGAGGCGGCGGAGTTCGATACCCGCATCCCGCATGCGATGGGCGCGGCGGGTAACCGTCCCGCGCAGATCATCAGCATCTTCAACGAGGCGGGCGTCCGCATGCACACCCACGGCGCGGCCGCGGAGGTCGACGCGCCCTGAGCCGGTCACCTCGACAGGCTCAGCAACCGCGGGCGCAACGCGTCGCCGAAACACCCCTACCGCGCCCAAACACCCCGCGTCGGGAGGTGTTTCGACGCACAAAGGGTGTTTCGGCCGGGAATGGGTCACACGGCCGAGCGCAGCGCAGCCAGGTGTCGCTCACGCTCACCCGCGTCGATGAACGCAGCCTCGAACGAGGTCTCGATGCATCCGATCAAGACTTCCTGAGACGTTCCGATGTCCTCGAGCGCGGCGAAGTTCGCGCCGATCTGGCCGCCGAAGTAGGCCGGGTCGTCGCTGGAGATGGTGACCGGAACGCCCGCGTCGAGCATCGCGAACAGCGGGTGCCGATCCATCCGGTCCACGGCGCGCAGCGCGACGTTCGATAGCGGGCAGACGTTCACCGGGATCTGCTCGGCGGCGATCCGCTTCAGCAGCTCCGGGTCTTCGACCGCACGCAGTCCGTGGTCGATCCGCTCGACCCGCAGATCGTCGAGCGCCTGACGAACGTACTCGGGGTCGCCCTCTTCGCCCGCGTGACACGTGCGGTGGAGGCCATCCGCAGCGGCGCGCGCGAAGACATCCCGAAACAGCACGGGCGGATAGCCGACCTCGGTCGAATCGAGCCCGACCCCGATGATCATGTCGCGGAACGGCGCGAAGTCGGTCAGCATCTGATCGGCTGCCTCGGCTCCGAGGTCGCGGGTGAAATCGAGGATCATGTCGCACGAGAGGCCCTCGCGTCGGGCATCGGCGAACGCGGCTCCGTAGCCCTCCATGACCGCGGCGAGCGGAACGCCCGCCCCGACGTGCGTCATGGGGTTGAAGAACGACTCGGCGCGGGTCACGCCGTTCTCACGTGCACGGCGCAGGTAGAGCGCAGCGAGGTCGTGGAAGTCTTCGGCGGTGCGCATCACGGCCAGGTTGTCGAAGTAGACGTCGAGGAAGTCCTGCAGTTGCCCGAAGCGATAGCGGGCATCGAGCACGTCAGGATCGTACGTCGGCAGCGGAACGCCGTTGCGGCGCGCGAGCGTCACGAGAAGTTCGGACTCCAGAGCGCCCTCGAGATGCATGTGCAACTCGGCCTTCGGGACCAGCGGCGAGGAGGCGGGATGCGTCACAGTGCTGCCTCGACCTGTGCTGCCTCGACCTGCGCCGCCTCGACCCGTGCCTGCTCGCGGGCCGCGGCGGTGTTCTTGACGCCCGCGCGCGATCCCCGCAGCTTCGCCTGAACGTGCTCCGCCACGGTCACCGGCTCGTAGACCGGCTCCGAGTGCTCGAGCATCGCCGGAAGAGTCCGGATGACGGCATCCGCATTCCAGTCGTGGAAGAAGGCTGCCGAACGACGACGCTTGATCGTGCCGTCGACGATCGGCGGCTTGACGCGGTGCAGGGTCGACATCCATTCGTCGTTCGTGACGCGCGCGGCGATGTCGCCGAGGTTCACGAGCAATGCGCCTTCGGCGGGCATGACGTCGTGCCAGCGGCCATCGCGGCCCAGCACCTGCAGTCCCTCGACCCGGTCGGCCCACAGCACCGTGACCATGCCGTAGTCGGTGTGTTCGCCCATTCCGGTCAGGTCGGCGCCGAGCTCGATGCTGCCCGGGGGGAGCGCGTAGTTGTTCATGCGGAGGACGTTGATCGGATGGTCCGACACGGCGCCGAACACGTCCCGGTCAACGCCGAGCGCGTCCGCGAAGGCATCCTGCAGCGTGTACGCCACCCGCCGCGCCTCGGCGAAGTACGTGGAGACGCGCTCCTCGAAGCCGGGGGTGTCCGGCCAGGTGTTAGCGGCGTAGTCGCCCGTCTCATCGGTGAAGCCGGGGAAATCCGCCTCGGAGCTGCCGATGTTGAAGGCCTCGAAGAAGTCGTTCATGCGGGTGACGGGGTCAACGCCCAGCGAATAGCTCAGCGATTCGCTCTTAGGCGGGCTGTACCCGCGGTTCTCTTTCGCGGGACGCTTCCACTGCTTCTTCGCCTCGAGATCCTGACCGAAGAAGTCGTCCATCGCCTGCGCGAGACCATCCGTCGCCGCCGTCGGTACGCCGTGGCCGACGATCTGGATGAAGCCGACGGTGCGGCACGCGATATCGAGGGCGCGCGCGACGGCGGCCTTGCTTTCTGCGCTCGCATCGGTGACGTAGGCGGAGATGTCGACGGTCGGGACGAGTAAGTTTTCGCTCATGGAGTGATAGTACACAGCAATCATTGATTGCTGATGTAAATAACTTGTTACGGCCGCGTGGCACGATAGGCGAGAAGTCGCGCGTCACGCGTCGGGGGAGTGCACGAGAAGGATCGTGGCGCTCTCCGGGCCGATCACACGCCACACATTGCGCAGCTCTCCGGGGTAGGTCATCGCGTCCCCTGTGCCGAGTTCCCACTCGCCCTGGCCCTCGATTGTCACGACGATCCGCCCGTCGGCGACGTAGACGAGCAGCTCGCCGTCCGACTGGAACCAGTCGCCCATGTCCTCGTCCGCACCCACCACGTACTCCGTCGCGACGACGCGGCGGCCCGAGGCGGTGAGGATCCGTCCCATCCCTGCGTTCGCGGACTCGGTGACCGGAACCCGGCGCGCATCTTCGCGCCGCTGAACATGGATCGGCGCGGGCCCGACTGCGGCGGGCATGAGTTCTGCGGCCGACAGGCCGAGCGCACCGGCGAGGCGGTAGAGCGTCAGCATCGACGGAAGCGTGTGGCCGTTCTCGATCTGGCTGAGGAACGGCTGGCTGATCCCCGCCTCTGCGGCGAGCGCGCGCATCGACAGCTTCCGGTCGGACCGAGCGGATGCCACGGCGCGGCCGATCGCGGCCGCGATGCTCGTCTCGGTCCGATCGTCGTCGGTCGCGGTCGCGCCGGGGGTGTCTTCGCTCACCGTCTCAGGGTAGGCCAGACCCACCCGGTCGCTCCGTACACGCCCGGGCGCCGCCGACGTTCACCAGGTCGAGTCACCCCGGATGATCGCATCCGACCCGCCGTCGATGAAGACGACCTGCCCGCAGAGATGGGCGTTCTCTTCGCTCGTCAGCCATGCGAGCAAATAAGCGACGTCACGAGGCTCGAAGATGCCGTTGAGCGGCATCGGCACCATCTGCAGCAGTGCATCGCGCGCCTCGGCCGTCGCGGTCAGGTCCGCGGTCATCGGCGTTGCCACAACACCCGGGCCGATCGCATTCAGGGGGATACCCGCGCCTGCCCACTCCGGGGTGGGTGCGTTGCGACGGATCCACCGCGCGAGCGCGCGCTTGGTCGTTCCGTAGATCAGATTGGCCATCTCGGGTGCCGACGTCTCGAGTTCGGCGCCCCGAGCAAGCGCTGCGCCCTCGTCGCCGGCCAGGAGAGCCTCGAGCAGCGCGTCGTCCGGCGGATAGAGCGACGCCATCGATGCCGTTGCGACCGCGCGGGGCGCCGAAGACCCCGCCAGCAGGGGCCGGAGCCCCTCGAGCGTCGCTACGGCGCCGAAGTAGTTGACGGCTACCGTTGCCGCGGTCGGGCTCGCCAATCCCGCATTGGCGATGATCGCGTCGATCCGGCCGTCGGTGGCCGTGGCGACCTCGGCGACCATCCGTTCGCGTCCTTCGGCGGTCGTCAAGTCGACGTTCACGTCGGCGTTGCGGAGGTCGACACCGACCACGCGATGCCCGCGTTCGCCGAGCAGCTGTGCCGTGGCCGCGCCGATCCCGCTTGCCGCGCCCGTGATGACATAGGTCCGAGACATGGTGTTCCTGCCTTCGTCGCGAGAGATTCTCCGCCGGGTGGGCGGCCCTCGTCCCCAGCATCCTCCGATCGGCTCGTCGCAGCCAGGGCGTCGCGCCGTGAATATGGACGGGTCGTCGCCACATACGGTGGAGGGATGTCGGATGACCCGGGAACGATGGATGCGTCAGTGCCCCGGCGACCTCATTCCCGACGCCGACCCATCGCGGCCGCCCTGCTGATGCTGACGATAACCGCCGGGCTGCTGGTGCATTCGCTGGCGCCCGACGTGCCCGCATCCGATATCGCGGGCGACGCGCTCTACGCGATCGCGGCCTACCTCGCTGTGGTGATCGTCGCGCCCCACCTGCGCTCGCCGTTCGTGGCGTTGATCGCGGCAGCGTGGTGCACGTTCGTCGAGCTCTTTCAACTGACGGGCGTGCCACTGCGGCTCGGCGCCGACTTCTCGCCGATCATGCTCGTGCTGGGCACGGTCTTCGACCCTCGCGATCTCGCCGTCTACCTCGTCACGATCGCGGTCGTGCTGGTTGCGGATCTCGCGTTGGGGGGCCCGCGAACCAGCGCGGGGTAGACAGACAGATCAGCCGAAGATGCGGCGCCAGACGTTGGTGTCGGCGAGGTCGAGCAGCTCGTCGCCCCGTCCCGACATCACCGTGCGCAGCGCGTAGAGCGCGAACCCCTTTGCTTGTGCGGCCGTGACCGACGGCGGGATCGAGAGCTCGTCACGCGCCACGACGACGTCGATCAGTACCGGGCCGGGATCTGCGAAGGCGCTCGTCAAGGCGTTTTCCAGCTCGGACGCTTTCTCGACGCGGATGCCTCCGATGCCCATCGATCGCGCGACCTCGGCGAAGTCCGGGTTATGGAGTTCGGTGCCGAAGGGAACGATCCCCGCCGCTTTCATCTCGAGTTCGATGAAGTTCAGCGATGAGTTGTTGAACACGACGATCTTGATGGGCAGGTCGTTCTGGCGGATGGAGAGCAGATCGCCCATCAGCATCGCCAGGCCCCCGTCGCCCGCGAGCGCGATCACCTGACGTTTCGGATCGACCGCTTGGGCGCCGAGCGCGTGGGGCAGGGCATTCGCCATAGAACCGTGCGTGAACGATCCGATCAGGCGTCGCTTCTCGGTCATGCGCAGGTAGCGCGCAGCCCAGATCACAGGCGTGCCGACATCCGCCGTGAAGACGGCGTCCTGGGCGGCGAGCTCGTCGATCAGTCGTGCGACGTATTGCGGATGGATGGGCTGTTTGCCGTCGTCATTGGCAAACCCGTCGAGCTCTCGACGCGTCTTGGCGTAGTGCGCCACGGAATCCTTGAGGTGTGTGTCGCGCCGCCCCTCGCGCAGCAGCGGGAGAAGCGCTGTCGCCGTCTCGCGCACACCGCCGACCAGGCCGAGATCGATCGGGGTGCGACGCCCGAGCTGCTCGCCGCGGATGTCGATCTGGAGGATCTTCGCCTTGCTCGGATAGAACTGGCGGTAGGGAAAATCGGTACCGAGCATCAGCAGCGTGTCGCAGTGCTCCATCGCGCGGTAGCCCGAGGCGAAGCCGAGCAGTCCGGTCATGCCGACGTCGTAGGGGTTGTCGTATTCGATGTGCTGCTTGCCGCGATAGGCGTGCACGATCGGCGCCTGGAGTCTCTCTGCCAGCGCCATGACCTCGGCATGGGCTCCGGCGACGCCGGCGCCCGCGAGAATCGTGACCTTGCCTGCCGCGTCGAGCAGGTCGGCGGCGGCGCGCAACTCGGACTCGGCGGGCACGACGCTCGGTGCAGCGGCGCGGATCGGGGCGGACGGGCGGCGGTCTGGTGCATCCGCGAAGAACACGTCTGCGGGCACGACGACGGCCGCGACTCCGCGCTTCTCGACCGCTGTGCGCATGGCGATCTCCAGCACCCACGGGAGTTGGCTCGGGTCTGAGACCAGCTCGCTGTAGACGCTGCATTCGCGGAACAGCTCTTGCGGGTGTGTCTCTTGAAAGTAATTGCTCCCGATCTCGGCGGTCGGCAGGTGCGAGGCGATCGCGAGCACGGGAACACGACTGCGCTGAGCGTCGAACAGGCCGTTGATGAAGTGCAGATTGCCGGGACCCCCGCTGCCCGCGACAACGGCGAGATCTCCGGTCATCTCGGCCTCTGCGGCGGCCGCGAAGGCTGCGGATTCTTCGTGCCGCACGTGCATCCATCGGATGCTCTTGTCTCGGCGTAGAACGTCGGTGAATCCGTTGAGCGAGTCACCCGGCAGCCCCCAGATTCGGGTGACGCCAGCGCTCTTCAGCGTCTCGACGAACAGTTCTGCGACCGTGTGCGACATCGGGGATCCTTTCGCGGGCGATTCGTCGGCCACGATACGCCCGCCGCGCGCGACGGGATGGGGGTTGCGCTCGGCTCTCAACCCGCTCCGCTGTCACGGATCGACCGTCTTGTGTGCCCCGAACGTCGATGAGTGACAGTGCAACATATCGACCGCTGGATCGGTCCAATTGGATGCGAGTGGCCCGGGGGCGATCAGAAATGCTGCGGAATATGGCGGATCATGCGAGCGGGCGGCCAGTCCACTTCGATTGGACTGTTGTCCAGATCGTGACGATGCGGTCGGATCGGGTCATCCGCATTCAGCCCCGGAGGCACTCATGCTCATCGTCGTCCTGCTCGTCGCGTTCGTTCTGGTTGCACTCGTCGTCACCGCGACGATCGCCGCCGTCCTGCGCGATGATCGCGGCGCGATCGCCGAGGACTGGGCCTACGACACGCGTCGCCCGCGCCCCTGAGCGTCGGGCCCGGGGTCCATCCGGCTCCGGTCGGCCCGCGCCCCGAGTGTCGCGCTCGGTGTGCCGCGCGCTCAGCTCGCTCCGCGCAGCTGATCCCCGACGAAGGTCGTGGCCCTCAGCCATGCGTCGGCGGCGACATCCGGGTCGTAGGTATTCGGATTGGTCTCGTTGAAGAACGCGTGGCGGGCGCCGGGGTAGACGTGGTCCGAGAATTCGATGTCGTTCGCCCGCATGACCTCGCGAACCTCCGGCAGCCGGTCGACGATCGCCGGGTCGAGCTCGCCGTACAGCGCGAGGACGGGGCACGAGATCCGCGCGATGGCATCGGGTTCGGGAGCCGTGCCGTAGAACGGAACCGCCGCGCGGACACGATCATCGTCGGCGGCGAGAGCGAAGCTGTAGGTTCCGCCGAAGCAGAAGCCGGTCACGGCAATGCGTCCATCCACGGCCGGAAGGGTGGCGAGGTGGTCGACGACGGCTCGTAGGCGGGCCACGGCGGCCGCTGCGTACTCGGGGGAGCGAATCGGCGCGAGCGCCTCCCGCAGGCGGGGCTGGAGCGATGCCCGTTTCTCGTCGTCGGGGTCGGCGTTCAGGGCGGCGAGTTCTTCGCCGACCTCGGGGGTGACCCCGATATCGCTCAGCAGGTCGGGCGCGAGCACCAGGTATCCCTCGTCCGCCCACCGATCTGCGATCCGTGTGATCTGGTCGACCAGCCCCCAGATCTCATGGATGACGATAACCGCCCCACGTGGCGGACCCGCCGGCTCAGCACGATAGACACGGACTCCGTTGATCTCGATGCGCTCACCCACGGCGGCAGTCTAGGCGGACCATGCGGGCGGTGACGAGTGCGTTTGCCCGTCACCGGAAGTCCCGGGAGTTGTGTCGCACGCCCACCCGCAGGTCTTCGAAGCCATCCGCCACGAGGTTCGTCACCCCCTCGGGGGAGCGCTCCAACATGCCCCGGGCAATGAGCGCCGGGCTGTCACGCACGACGCGGCGATAGCGGTTCCAGACGCCGACCGTGCAGATCACGTTGACGAGCCCATGCTCGTCCTCGAGATTGAGGAACGTGACCCCGGAT
Source organism: Microbacterium sp. C448 (assembly GCF_000582705.2). Taxonomy (NCBI): domain Bacteria; kingdom Bacillati; phylum Actinomycetota; class Actinomycetes; order Micrococcales; family Microbacteriaceae; genus Microbacterium; species Microbacterium sp. C448. The sequence continues at coordinate 4,937 of NZ_HG779665.1, read as the reverse complement.
GCCGTAGCCGGGCGTTGCCGGTGCGTCACGAGTCCCGCGACCTCGACGCGGCGGCCCTCCTCGTGCGTCCGCATGGCCTCGGACGACAGCACACCCCGCTTGTCGAGGTCGGGACGATAGTGCGCGAGGGGGTGGTCGCCCGTCGAGACGCCCGTGGCCCAGAGATCCGCGGCCAGGGTGTCGTAGCCGGTCAGGTCGGGGAAGAGCGGAGGCTGCACGGCGATCATCGTGCCGGGCAGAAACTCGGAGCGATCCTGCGCGGCCGAACCCGCGAGCCAGATCGCCTCGCGGCGGGTCAGTCCCAGGCACTCGAAAGCCCCGGCGGTCGCGAGGGCCTCGAGCTGTGCGGCGGTGGCGTCGGTGCGCCGCACCAGATCGTGCAGATCGCGATACGGGCCGCGGGCATCCCGCTCCGTCACGATCTTCTGCGCCGTCGCCTCACCGATGCCCGTGACCCCCTTCAGCCCGAGGCGCACGGCGAAGGCGCCGTCGCGGCGGTGCGCGGCCGAGACATCCGGTGCTTTCGCGTCGAACAGGCCCGGATGGGGTTGCTCGGGGTCACGGCACGAGTCCAGGCCCGTGGGGCGGCGGGTCCCGCGGGCCGGAGCATCGGGCCCGCGCGCGCCCGAGCTCTTGTCCTCATCCTCCCCTTCGCTGAGCGTCGGAGATCCGCCCGGCGTCGGAGGGTTCGGGGCTACAGCATCCGATGCCCGCCGAATCTCCGACGCCGGCCCAGCGCTCGCGCCCTCGGGGTTGCCCACGCCCGGCGCGTCGTCGGTCACGGGCTCGAGCAGCTCGGTCACGCCCGAGCGCTGCAGGTCGGGCCGCAGCACCTCCACACCGTGACGTCGGGCGTCGGCGACGAGGGTGGCGGGGGAGTAGAAGCCCATCGGCTGCGATCGCAGCAAGCCCGCAAGAAAAGCCGCGGGATAGTGCAGCTTGATCCAGGAACTCGCGTACACCAGCAGCCCGAACGAGAGCGAGTGCGACTCGGCGAAGCCGAAGTTCGCGAACGCCTGGATCTTGGCGTAGATGTCGTCGGCGACCTCGCCGGTCAGTCCGTTCGAGGCCATGCCCTCGTACAGGCGGTCGCGGAGCGAATCGATCTTCTCGAGCCCGCGTTTGGACCCCATCGCGCGGCGGAGCAGGTCGGCCTCTTCGCCCGTGCATCCGCCGACCGCCATCGCGATCTGCATCAGCTGCTCCTGAAAGACCGGCACGCCGAGCGTTCGTTCGAGCACGGGTTCGAGCTTCGGATGCGGATATGTGATGGCCTCACGGCCGAGCTTGCGGCGGACGAACGGATGCACCGCACCGCCCTGTATCGGACCGGGGCGGATGAGCGCGATCTCGACCACGAGGTCGTAGAACGCCCGGGGTTGGAGGCGCGGGAGCAACCCCATCTGTGCGCGCGATTCGACCTGGAACACCCCGATCGAATCCGCCCGGCACAGCATGTCGAACACGGCCGGCTCTTCCTTCGGCAGCGTCGCGAGCTCCCACTGCTCGCCTGTCGCATCGCGGATCAGGTCGAAGCAGTGCTGCAGGGCGGCGAGCATCCCGAGCCCCAGCAGGTCGAACTTCACCAGACCCATCCAGGCCGCGTCGTCCTTGTCCCACTGGATGACGGTGCGCCCCGGCATCCGCGCGTGTTCGATCGGTACGACCTCGCCGACGGGACGGTCGGTCAACACCATCCCGCCCGAGTGGATGCCGAGGTGCCGGGGCGCCTTGAGGAGCTCGGTCGCGTACTCGATCACCTGATCGGGGATGTCGTGGTCGGACGACGTCAGTTCGGCCCCCCACCGCTCGACCTGGGCAGACCAGGCATCCTGCTGTCCCGGTGAATGCCCGAGAGCCTTGGCCATGTCGCGCACGGCGTTCTTCGGCCGGTACTGGATGACGTTCGCGACCTGCGCGGCGCGATCGCGGCCATACCGGCGGTAGACCCACTGGATGATCTCTTCGCGGCGATCCGAGTCGAAGTCGACGTCGATGTCGGGTTCCTCATCACGCAGCGACGATAGGAACCGCTCGAAGGGCAGCCGATAGTAGATCGGATCGACGGCCGTGATGTTCAGCAGGAAGCAGACGGCGCTGTTCGCCGCGGAACCACGCCCCTGACACAGGATGCCTCGGCGTCGGGCCTCGGCGACGATGTCGTGCACGATCAGGAAGTAGCCCGGAAAGTCCTTGCGCTCGATGACGTCGAGCTCGCCCTCGATCCGCGCTCGCTCGTCCGCGCTCAGCCGTGGGTAGGTCTTCGGCACGGCTTGCCAGACCAAATGCCTCAGCCATGACATCGGTGTGTGCCCCTCGGGCACCTCCTGCCGCGGCAGCGCGGGTTTCGCGCGGCGGAGGGGGAAGGCGAGTTCGTCGGCCAGAGGGACGGTGCGGGCCACGGCGCCGGGGTACCGGGCGAAGCGGGCGTGCATCTCGGCACCCGAGCGCAGGTGCGCGGCGTGATGTGCTGGCAGCCATCCGTCCAGTTCGTCGAGGCTGCGGTTGGCCCGTACGGCCGCAACCGCAGCCGCGAGTCGGGCGCGTTCGGGGGCTGCGTAGTGGACGTTGTTCGTGGCGATGAGGCTCAGGCGTCGCTCGGCGGCGAGTTCGGCGAGGGCGTCGTTGCGGCGCGAATCGAGCGGATCGCCGTGGTCGGTCAGCTCGACGTGCACGCTGTCACGACCGAACAACGCGACCAGGCGATCGAGTTCGCGGGCGGCGCCATCAACCCCCTCGGCCTCGAGCGCCCGCCGCACGGCCCCCTTGCGGCATCCGGTCAGCACCGCCCAGTGCCCGTCGGAACTCCCGGCTCGCCCGCCCCCGCCCGCGCCGGACTGAGCGGCGAGCTCCTCGAGGTCGTAGACGGGTCGCCCCTTCTCGGCCCCCCGCAGCTGCGCGGTCGTGATGGCCCCGGCCAGGCGGTGGTACCCCTCTTCGCCGCGCGCGAGGACGACCAGGTGCGCCCCCTCGGGTTCGGGCTCGCCCTTCTGCGGTCGGGTGAGTTCGAGCGAGAGCTCGGCACCGAAAACGGTGCGAAGGGCAAAGGCCTCTGCGGCCTCGGCGAAGCGTACGATCCCGTAAAAACCGTCGTGATCGGTCACCGCGAGGGCGTGCAGGCCCAGCCGCTCGGCCTCTTCGACCAGGTCTTCGGGTGAGGATGCGCCGTCGAGGAACGAGTACGACGTGTGCGCGTGCAGTTCGGCGTAGGGAACGGTGACGTCGGGGCGCAGCACGGGCGGTTTGACGTAGGCCGAGCGTTTGCGCGACCACGCCGGGCTGTCCCCGCCGTCCGCGTTCGGCGGGGTCGGATCGGGCCTTCGGCCACTGAGTACGCGTTCGAGCTCTGACCACGGCACGGGCGGGTTGTCGAAACCCATCAGTCGTACCTCCCCTCGGCCCACCATCGCTCGCCCTCGTTCACGAGCATCCAGGCCGTCTGATCGGCATCCACGACCTGCAGGCGATATGCCGTACGGGCCCGCTCGGCGTCCCAGATACGCTCGCGCACGGGCCATGGCCCCGCCCACGCCGCGACCGGACGCTGCCGCCCGTCGAGCCCCAACTGCGCCGGTGGCGCGCTGAGCAGACCACGCCCGTCGATACTCACCGACCGCCCCTCTCGATCGGTCACCGCGGCGCCCTGTCCCGCAGGGAACACGGTCGAGGGCAGGGGTGCGGGCAGATGCCCGGGCCACGGTTGCGCGCGCGAGCGGGGGACGGTTGCCCGATCGCCCCACGGCACGAGCGTCTGGCGCTCCGACAGCCAGCGGCCCCCGCCGAGAGTGGGCGTCGTGACACCGCGATGCCCGAGCATCGCCTGCACACGCGACAGGGCATGATGCACGCGCTCTTCGGCGCCCTGACCGAACAGTCCGGGTTCGTGATGGGACGCGGCATCCACAGCCTGCGGAATCAGCCGCACCAGCGCGACCCCGCTTTTCAGGTCGTTGCCGATGGCCGATTCGAGTTGCCAGCGCACCCGGTCGACGACATCGGGGGCGTCGAAGCACGTCGGATGCAGCCACACCCGCTCCGAGAACCCACCGCGCTCGTCGGTCATCTCGACCCGAAGCTCGGTGCAGACGAGGGAGACCTGTGTCAGGTTGTCGATGAATTCGTCGGCGGTTGTGCGCACCCCGAAGCCGATCTGATCGACGAGCTCGAGGGGCGGCTCGAATGCGATCTGCCGCTCGAGCTCGGGGGGAGGGGTGCGCGCGATGACCGCGCGCGGATCACGCCCCCCGGCGAGGGCGTGCAGACGGATGCCTCGTTCCCCGAACCGTCCGCGTACCTTCTCGACGTCCAGCTCGGCGAATTCACCGAGCGTCCGTACGCCCAGTCGGGCGAGCAGACCGATCAGTTCCTCGTCCTCGAGCGTCGTGACCGACAGGTCCGACAGGAATGCGGCGGTATCGCCCGACGGGATCACGAGGATGCCCCCGGGGCCCGTGCGCCGGGCCGCCTGCTCGGCGGTGAAGGGGCCGTCCGCGACGCCGGCACGCGTGTCGGGGATGCCGAGGTCGTCGAGAGACTCGCGCAGCACCCGAGCCGCGTCTTCTTCGCCCCCGTAGTACCGCGCCGGACCCCGCGCCCGCAGCGCACAGAGCCCGGGCCGGATGATCTGCACGCCGGGGGCCCGGGCCTCGATCGCCTCGACAATCGGCAGGAACCCGCGGTGATCGCGCGCGGCGTCGTCTGCGACGACCTGCAAAGCGGGGCAGCGTGCCTGGGCGTCACGTCTTCGCTGACCCCGTCGCACACCCTCGGCCCGCGCGGCGGCGGAGCACGCGATCACCCTATTTGCGCGCATGATCGCGACCGGCTCGCCCGCGAGGGTGCCCGTTCCTCCCGCGAGGGTGCCCGTTTCCCGGGCGAGCGCAACGATCGGCCAATCGGGGATCCACAGCACCAGGCTGCGCACGACGTCCACGCTC